>DMJJ01000536.1 GCA_003452185.1 Verrucomicrobiales bacterium
GCCGACTGGGCAGTCGGCGATACAGCAGACAAGGCTGTCTGCGCTACGCTGGCGGCGGATCGTACGCAGGTGAGCCTCAGGAATGGCGCGGGATCAGGCTGGGGCGGTGCTGCCCCTGGAGGGGGGGAAAAAGGAATTGGCGGAGAGAGAGGGATTCGAACCCTCGGTGGGGTTTAGCCCACGCACGCTTTCCAGGCGTGTGCCTTCAACCACTCAGCCATCTCTCCGCCGAAAGAGGGCACAATGTGCTACGACCCCCCGGGGGGGCGCAAGTCATTCTTGGCCGAGAAAGCGGTTCCGCCTCACCGGATCCGGAGGGGGGAGGTTGCCGGGGAAACCCCATTCTCATCAAAAGCCTCCACCGCCAGCCAGTACGACTGCCCCACGGTCAGGGCCCGAAGCTCGAGGGATGTCCCCTGGTCCGCGAACACCTGATAGGTCTCATACAGCTTACCCGGCCCGATCCCCCAGAGGACGTTGTACCCCACGGCCCCGGGGACCGGATCCCACTGGATAAAGGCATTCCGAGGGTCGGAGTCCCGTCTCACGGTCACGCCGGTGGGGGATGGGGGGGGCGTGCCCCCTCCATGCCCGAAGACCCGGATGTCGCTGATGGCGAGATGGGGCGACGCCACGTACGCGTGCTCATACTTGATGAACCGGGTTCGCACCGGCTGCTCAAGCTCGAGGTAGGCGTTGGGCCGATCCCGCTTCTCTCGCGTCAGGTCGACCAGCGGCTTCCACTCCCGACCGTCGACCGAGTGGAGGAGCTTGAACTGCGTGTACACCCGCTCGTCACTGTGGTAGATTCCCGATTTCCAGTCGGTGAAGTTCACCTGCACCGCCCGCACCTCGCACTCGTGGCCCAGATCCACCGACACCCACTCGCCGGGATGGTTGCTCCTCGCGAGCCAGAATGTGCGGGGGTTTTCGTCCGTGAGGGTCGACGGGGGAAAGTCCCCCTGGTTCGAGGAGGCCTCGCATGGTTTTCGGTATGAGAGGAGCATCCACCCGGTGAAGAGCTCATTCCGGTCTGTCCACTTGCCCGTCGGCAGGTGGTGGGGGAAGTCGCCAAAACGGGTGTTGGCATACAGGAGCCCCTCCTTGTCGAAGCCTGCGGGGAACATCGCGATCCGCCGTTCAAAATCGTAATTCACCGCCAGCCACGGTGTCCCGGTGTTCCAGTAGTTTCCATGATTGTCCTGGAAGGTGTTCCCGTGGCCAGCGCCGGTCATGAATCCCCCGGGCTTGTAGGCGATCGGGTTGTTCGGGGCGTACTTGAATGGACCCAGGGGGGAATCACCGACGTAGGTCCCGTTCGCGTAGACGTTGTATTCCGTCCCGGGGCCGCCGTACTGGAGATAATACTTCCCCTCATGCTTCGTCATCCAGGCCCCTTCCATGAACGGGGTGATGGGGGAACGGTGGTCCTGGCCAAAGCGCTCCCACCCATGCACCTCAGGCATCAGCTTGAGCAGCTCGACCGAGGTACCGATGTAGTTGAGCTGGTTCTTGAAATCGAGCTCGATGCCGTAGATCGGGTAGACGTTCGAGGATCCGTAATACATGAACCAGCGGTCGGTCTCCTCGTCGTGGAAGATCGCCGGATCCCAGGGCCCGGCCCCGCCCGGAACCATCGGCAGCTGCGGGTTGAAAAGGGTCAGCTGGCCGTTCTCGGGCGTCCGGGTCGAGTAGATCGGGCGCTGTTGAAAGGTCGATTGGAACAGGTACAGCGTCTCCCCCACGGAGAGGGCCGCCGGGGCGCACATGTCCTCCTTGGGCCAGGTGTTCGGCCGGACGAAGTCCCAGTGGAGCAGGTCCTTCGAGTGCCACCACCCTCCCGAGATCGTGACAAAGAGGTAGTACTCCCCCTTGTGGTTCACGATCACCGGGTCGGCTCCGGCGCGATAGGAGATCTGTCTCCACTCCTGCTCGAAGTTGTACTGGTAGTTGATGTCGATCGGATTGCAGTAGGTCGCGCCGAGCAGCGGGAGCGGAGCCAGACAGGCCACCATGAGCCCCCAGGCGAGGGGGCGGGAAGCGGGGGGATGCATTTCCTGGGGAACGTTGAACGGGTGGGCCATGGGCCGGGTCATGCGAGTAGCTCCTTCACCACGGCCGCATCCGTTACCGTCACGTCGGTCAGGCTGTCCTCCCGGCCGTCGTGCGGATAGGTCAGCCGGCGATGGTCGAGCCCCAGGGCGTGGAGCAGGGTGGCGTGGAGGTCCGAGACCCGCACCACGTCGGTCACCGACCGGTAGCCAAAGTCATCCGTCGCCCCGTGGACATACCCCTTGCGGAACCCTCCTCCCGCGATCCAGAGGGAGAACCCGTGACGGTTGTGGTCCCGTCCATCCTTCCCCTGCGAGACGGGGAGCCGGCCAAACTCCCCCGTCCAGAGGACGATGGTGTTCTCGAGCAGGCCCCGCTGCTTCAGGTCCATCACGAGGGCCGCGCTCGGCTGGTCGGTCATCTCGCAGAGCCCGTGAAGCCGCTCGGCATTCTTGTCATGCGTGTCCCAGGGCTGGCCGTTGAGGTAGACTTGGACGAACCGGACGCCGCGCTCCACCAGCCTTCGGGCCATGAGGCAGCGGCGGGCGTAGTTGGCGGTCGATTTGTTGGCGTGGTCGAGCCCGTAGAGCTTGCGAACATGGTCGGGCTCCCCGGAAAGATCCAGCACCTCGGGCACCGAGGTTTGCATCCGGGCGGCAATCTCGAAATTACGGATCCGGGCCGCCAGCTCCGAGTTGTCGGGGTGGTTCGCGAGGTGGCCCCGGTTGATCGAATCGAGGAACCGCAGTTGGTTCTCCCGGGCTCCCGGGGGTACGTCCGGGGGAGGGGC
>DMJJ01000090.1 GCA_003452185.1 Verrucomicrobiales bacterium
GTGCCGCCCGCGGTCGCCAACGAGCCGGGGGGGGCCGATCGCCGGAAGTTCACCGCCCCATAGGCAATGTCCCCCGCCCCGTCAGCATCCAGCACACCGACCGAGTCGAGAACTGTCCAGGCGGCGAACAGCTCCCCATCCGGGAGTCCATCGTCGTTGGAGTCGATGTCATCGCCGATCGACGGGGAGATCGACGACTGGATCAGGAAAAAGGTCAGCGAGGGGTTTTCGATGTCGGTGGCCCCTGCCTCGCCTCGGTGCTTCAGGGAACTGTTGCCCCCGTGTCCCCAGCCCGGATCCCCTCCCGATTGCGTATAGGTGCGCGAGAAGGGGTGTGGGACGTACGGGCTCCCCTTTTGAAGGAGCACCAGGAACCCGTTCCCTCCAAAAGACCGTCCCGAGAGGTCGAAGATATCCTGCACGGTGCCGGGGTTGCTGCCGGCGTCCCCCTCGACCGAGACGAGATACGTCCCTGGAGGGAGGGTGCTGTTGGGGGTGCCCCGGAGCTCGATGTACTCATTGGGCGAATCGGTCCCCGGGGGATTGAACAGGATCTCGCTCAGGAACGCGATGGGGGGAGAGGCCGCGAACGTACTCCCTGCGGCGAGGCAGCAAGCGATCCCGAACGCCACCGCCGGGGCGGTGCGTTTCACAAAACGGGCGCGACTAAGGGCTTCCATGGGAACCGCTCCCGCCGGGGTGCGCTGAACCATTGATCGGGTGAATCCCCGGAAGGTTGAGCGCCCACCCCCCGCAGCGGGCAGGCTATAGGATGCCAGGTTCCCCGATAATCCGGGTCCCGTCGATGCTGGAAACCCCGCCTCCCAGCAGATGCTCCCCTGCGACCGCGTAGCCGGGGATGATCCGGTTCAACTGCGACTGCGTGGCTCCCAGGTGCTTGCGGATGACTTCCCCCAGGACCGAGCGATAGTCGTAGGCCCGCTTCAGGTAGCGGTTCTCAACCCCGAACATCGAGCCGTTGACCCCTCCCGCCTGGTTGGGCGGCCCCGGGACCCACGGGACGGGATCGGCCGTGGAACACCCGAATACGCCGGAGCGGCCAAGGCCGTTGAAGCCTTTGATCCCACCCCCGGCGACCCACATCACCCCCGCCTCGGCATGATCCGTCCCCCCGTTGGAGTTCTGCACCGTCGTCCGGCCAAACTCAGTCAGGGTGACGATCACCACATTTTCCCAGGTGGCCCGGTCGGCATACTGCATGAAATACTTCCGCAGGGCGTAAATCGCCCACCCGACCCGTCGGAGCAAGGAGGCCTGGTAGCCGTCCGCTGCACCCTGGCCTGAGTGGGTGTCGAAGCCGTCCAGCTGGGTGCCTGCGACGATGGCGTCGGTTTTGTTCAGGAGGATGGCAGCCGCCTTCAGGTTGTTGAAAAAGTCGGTGCTGGTGGAGTCGTTTGGAACGACGAACTTTCCAGCATCCCGGGTCGATCCGGCCCGAACCCACCCCCCATTGAGCTCCGGGCGGGTGGGGAAGAGGTAGTAGCCCTGATTGCCGTTGGCCTGGTACCAGTCGGTGTCCCCGTCGGTGGCGATGTTGTCCCGGAACGTGTTGCCCGAGTCGCTGAAGTTTGGACGGAGGGTATCGAAGACATCCAGGGTCTTGGAGAGGTTCTCGAACTGCAGCTGAAGCAGCTCCCGCTCCTTTTTGGGCGAGGTGGCCAGTCCGTTGATCTGGCGCAGGTAGTCGGCGCTCTTGTTCCTGCCTGTCAGACTTGGGAGGCCGAGGAGCGAAAACCGGTCGGTGCTCGTGATGTTGGTCATCGCGGCGGCGGAGCCGCGCAGGATGAGGGGGAGGGTTTGCTGGACCGAGACCCCTGTGAACGGGGAGGTGTTCGCGAGCCCCGACTCGATCATGGCGCGGTAGAAAAGCCCGTCCCGCACGGAGTTGCTGTACGGGGCGCCGCTCTCCCAGAACGCCTGCGAATCAAAATGGGACCGGGACTGGAGCGGGTAGGCCACCCGGTGGACCAGGGCGAGGTGTCCGGCGTTGTAAACGGGGGCCAGAAACTTCAGCGCGGGATGAAGGCCGGCGAAGCCGTTTCCAAGGCGGATCGCCTTGTCGTAGAGATAAACCGGGTCGCCCGTAGCCCGGGCGGTCACGGAGTCGGCCCCGGCGGTGGGGTCGAAGCAGGGCCCCTTGGCGGAGTAGTCGACGCCGGGCTCGAGATCGATGCCGATGTCGGGACGCGTCGGCTGCGGCGAGGCGATCGTCCCCATGTCAAAGTAGGCCGGGTCGCCGACCGGGATGCAGGAGTTGAGGGCATCGTTTGCCCCCCGGAGGAAGATGAAGATGACCTTCTTCCCATTGATCCCGATGGTCCCCTCGGCCAGGGAACGCTGGATGATCGGAGGGACGTCGAGCAGTGTGCTGAGCGCAACGCCCAGGCCGGCCTTGAAGGAGCTGTCCAGAAAGGCACGCCGGGTGAGGATGTGGAACGGGGGCTGGCTCATATACGAATCATTGCTCCTGAAAACGGGGTGACATCATCAACACCGATACGAGCGCCCGCACCCGGGTGTCGTAAGCGACGGTGTCCGGCCCAAGGGCGCTGAAGGGGGAGCTCGACTTGCCGTCGTCCGAGGTGTTGAGAAAACGGACGCACACCCCCCGGAGGTCGAGGAGGTTCCCACGGCCTTCCCCCGGAAAGAGAATACCGAGGAAATAATCGCTGACCCCTCCCGCATCGGTCCACAGGGTCGCGGAAACCCGGCTCTTGAGCAACGCCACGGGGTTGGAGAGGTTCTTGTTCCCACCGTCCATGCCATCCCCCTTCTGGGCATCGGAAGGGGCCATCAGGAAGCTCTGGATGAAGTGGGCCCGCTCGGCGAGGGTCCCCGCACTGATCCACCCGGGAGCCGATTCGGGATACCCGTTGGGCTCCACCCGATTGTAGAGCCGCATCATCCCCATCCGGGTCATGGGGGCGTTGACGGCAGCCCGGTCCCGGCCGGAAATCGACCCCCCGTCGGTGGAGGCGGAGTAGCGCCCATGGCCGAGGTCGGCCCGCAAGGCTCTGATGGCGCTGACACAGAACTCCAGGGGCGTCTTCACCTTCTGGAGGGATCCCCCATGGCGCCGGAAGAGATCTGACGCGACGATGACCTTCAGCACCTCGCGGATCTGCCCCTTTGGAAAGGAGTTCTCCCAGGCGAGCATGCAACTGTGGACGAGCTTTCCTTCCTCGGAGAGGTTCGGATCCCGATAGTCGTACACCCCATGAACAAAGTCATCGTGGACGAGGAGGCGGCAGAGTTTTACCGAGATGAATTCCTCCGTGAACGGGAGCGATGCGAGATGATTCACGATTTCGTACCCGTCCTGCATCCCGTCGTTTGGAATGGTGCGGGCCGGGATCCGCAACTCGTAGGGTCGCCCCGCCCACGGGGGACCAAACCGGGCGGGAACGGTCTTGCCGGGAAAAATCACCTTCTCCTTGTAGTTGTGCCGGCCTCCCCGGAAGGCGAGGGTCCAGATGCCGGAGAGGTTGGAAATGGCGTTCAGCGAGGCGTTGTTGGTGAGGGTTGAGTTGAGGCGGTTCGTCGTTTGAGAGGCGAAGGGGTTCCCGAGGTTGATGGGGTCGACGATCTTGACCGACCACCCGGTCCAGGCGCGGGACATGGTGGTGATGTCGGCCTGGTCATACCCGTTGTCCACCCCCATGGTGTAGAGCTCCATGAGCTCGCGGGAGTAGTTCTCGTTGGCGATGTAATTCGCATCCCCCCGGCTGTCGACCGTGTCGAGATAAAGCACCTGGGCCGGGCTCTCCGCGCTCGCCTGGAGCAGGTCGAGGAACGTGCACCTGGGCTGCAGGAGGAGCGACCGCCAGCGGGAGATCTCCCGGAACTCGAGATCGGTGGCCAGCTGGTCGAGCTGGGTGCCGTCGGTGTAGAACCGGTTGAAGAAATCAACGGACTTGGAATGCTCGGTGACGAAGTGGTTGTCCAGAAACTGCGTCAGGATCTCGAACAGCTGGCGCCGGCTCTGGATGGCATGCAGGATGGTCCACGCCCGGAGGGTCGCCACGGTGGCCTTGGCCGATGCGAGGGTGTTGTAGCTCGAGGCGATGGGACTGAGGGCCGGGGCCACGGCCTGGGTCACGCTCGTGGGGGCGCCGGAGAGGCTGGCCACGATCTTGAGGTTGTTGGTCGTGGCGGTCGGGAGATACCAGAAGCTGAGGGTGTAGATGTCCCCCGCCTTCCATCCCGTGAAATCCTGGTAGACGGAATTCCCCTGGGCTCCGCTGCCCACCCCGGAGAGCAGCAGGCTGGAAGCCCCGGTGTGGGCGGCCGCGGTGCTCAGGGCCGTCTTGGTGTAGTTCACGTTCAGCCCCCACTTTGGGGCAAGGGGGGCCTCGAAATCGCCGTTGACCAAAAGGTTGGGGCCCGACTCAGGGACGGTTCCCTTGACGATCTGGATGTCGTCGACGAAGACCTGGCCGGGGCCGTTGAGATAGAGGTAGAAGCGGGTCCCGGCGCTTGTCCCGGTCGCGGTCACGAAGGTCCATCCGGCCTGCGGCGGCTCGGTGTCGAGCGACTCCACGAGGGTCTCCGGAGCCAGCTGCTCCTGGATGAAGGCGTCGGCGCCGATCGGCGAGGGGCCGGAGATCACCCGCTCGAGCTCTTCGGGCGTCGGCCCGAAGGCGAGCCGGTTGAGGGCGTTCACCGCCGCGAGCGCGTCGTCCCCCATCGGGTCGACCCGCAACCGATAGAACCGCGAGCCCGCGGGCCCGGCCCCGCTCCACCCGGCGGTGCCGGTGGCACCCGCCAGATCCTCCTCAAACGCCTCGGCCGGAGTCAGGGCCCAATCGACATGATACCCCTGAGCCGCGGGATACGGGGTCCACGCAAGGCGCGCCTGGGCGTTCGAGACCGTCAGGCTGTCGATCGAGGGAGGGGGGAGAACCGCTGCCTGCATCCGGAAGGCAAGAAACACCCCCGCTGCAAGCCGAAGGGAAAGAGGCCACTCACGCATAAGACTGGTTTACGAACGACAACGACGATCTAGTGTCAAAGTGTAGGACGTACCCCGGGTTCGCAAGTAAGTTTTTTGTGACGTTCGACAGGGGCGGGGTAAACTGGTAGGCGTTCGCGCGACATGTCGATTTTCTCAACTCCCGGTGGACGGGGCGGATTGGCCCTGGCGGCCGGGGCCGCCGGGATCGGGTTTGCCCCCCTGTTCGTCCGGTGGAGCGAGCTCGGCCCGTTTTCCACGGGGGCCTACCGGATGCTGATTGCGGCCCCGCTGCTCTGGGCCTGGGCCCGATGGGAGGCCAGGACGACCGGAGGCCTCCCCGTCGCCGGTACCCCCGGCCTGCCGGCCTCCCCCGCCGGGCCCGGCCCCATCGTCCTGATCCTCCTGGCGGGATTCTTTTTCGCAGGCGACATGGCGCTCTGGAACTGGTCCCTCCACCTCACGACGGTGGCGAACTCCACCCTGATTACCAATCTGACCCCGCTCCTGGTCATGGTGGCGGGCCGGCTGTTGTTTGGTGAGCGGATCACCCGGGCCTACCTGGCTGGGATGCCGGTGGCCTTCCTGGGGGTTGGGCTTCTGGTGCGATCGAGCGGGCCCGGGGCGGCGGATCATTGGAAGGGGGACCTGGTGAGCGCGGCCGCCACCTTTTTCTACGCCGGCTACCTGCTTTCCCTCCGGAGGCTCCGGATGCGGCATGGCTCCGCGTGGATCCTCTTCTGGTCGGGGTTGGTGAGTGCGGCGATCCTGTTCCCGGTGGCCTGGGCGGCCGGCGATCGGCTCCTGCCCGCCACACCCGCGGGATGGGGGACGCTTCTGGCCCTTGCGGCCGTGAGTCATTTTGGAGGCCAGGGACTGATCGCCTACGGGTTCGGGCATGCGACCGCGGCCGTGGGGTCGCTGGTCCTCCTGGTGCAGCCCGTGGTGGCTGCGCTTCTGGCCTGGGGCTTCCTGGGGGAGAGCCTGACCTGGGTGCAGCTCCTGGGGGGGGCGCTGGCCCTCGCGGGGGTGACGATCGCCAGCCGGCGTTGAGGCCCGCGCAGGAGGCGTGGGGCGTGTCGATCCAGTCTCCCCGCCCCCTCCTTCCTCGCGCGGTGGTGGGGGGGGAGGCTTCCGTGGCCTCGGGCCGCTAGTGAACCAGACCGCGGTCCTCCTCCGGCAGCGGGGTGCCGCGCGTCTCGGGCGCAAACGGCAGCACCGCCAGCCCGAGGAGGAAGACCGCACACATGGTGACTCCGGCGTAGCGCATTGGCTCGGGCTTCTCCCGGAACGCGACGCTGGTGAGGAGGCCGAGAAGCGTCGGGCCGGTTGCGGCGATGAACCTGCCGACGTTGTAGCAGAAGGAAACCCCGGTGCTCCGGATGCTCGTCGGGAAGAGCTCGGGGAAATAGATCGCGTACCCCCCGAAGAGGGCGAACTGGAAGAACCCCATCATCGGAATCATCCAGAAGATTTGTCGGCGGGTCTCGAGGGTGGAGAAGACCAGGACCGTTGCCAGGAGGGCGCCGACAAAGGTGATCGCGAACGTGGGCCGCCGGCCGATCCGCTGCGACAGCACGCCGAAGGAGTAAATCCCCAGGAACCCGGCGACGTTCTGGACGATCAGCGCGATGCCCGTCCAGCGGAAGAGATGCTTGGCAACCTCCGGGGGCGACATCCCCTCGGCCGTGAACGATTTCGTCAGCACCAGGCGGAGGAGATCCGGGGTGAAGAAACCAATTCCCCAGAGCCCCACGACCCCGGCCACGGCGAGCCCCAAGCCGGCGAAAGCCCTTCGTCGCCAGACGGGATGGGAGAACAACGTGCCATAGGAGCCGAGCTGACGTCCGCCTCCCGGCCCCGACGTCGCGACCTGGGTCCAGCGCTCCGGCTCCTTGAGGCGCGCCCGGATCACCACGGCCAGCAGGGCCGGCAGCGCCCCGATGAGGAACATGATTCGCCAACGGCTCATCCCGACATGCTCCAGTTCCCCGAGGCCGATGTTGATCAGGGCGGCGGAGATGTTCCCCACGGCCGAAAGTGCCTGGAGGAGCCCGATTGCGTAGGGACGGGCTCGATCGGGCATCACTTCGGCCACCAGGGCGACCCCGACGGCGAACTCGCCCCCGACGCCGAGCCCGGTGATGAAGCGGTAGAAGGCGAAGTCAGCAAACCCCTTCGACAGGGCGCTCAGCCCCGTGCAGAGGGAGTAGAGGAGAATGGTCCAGAGCATTGTCCTCGCCCGGCCAATCTTGTCCCCCAAGACACCGAAGAAGAGGCCCCCTGTGGCCCAGCCGAGGAGGAAAATCGAGGTGGCGTATCCGCCGTATCGCGCCACGTCGCCCGGGCTTGCGGGAGTCTCCCCCACCCGCAGCAGCTCGGTCA
This sequence comes from Verrucomicrobiales bacterium, assembly GCA_003452185.1. GTDB lineage: Bacteria > Verrucomicrobiota > Verrucomicrobiia > Limisphaerales > UBA11320 > UBA11320. Next base: position 7,358 of record DMJJ01000090.1, read on the forward strand.
TGGCGGGGACGCGCGCCAGGGTGAAGAGCTGCTGGTCCAGGCAGTCGAACAGCCAGCCGAGCGCCGCCACTGCGAGGACAAACCAGTGGTAGCGGGTCAGATCCCGCCACCATCGGTACGGGGCCGCATTGGAAGAGGGTCTGTCGTGCGGTGCGGTGTCGTGTGTCATGAGCGCGCTCCATCATCACGGGGAGCCGGCCTGCGGCCCACCAGCCATCAAAACGGAGACCCTGTCTCACTACCCGGTTGCGCCGTCGAAGCCAAGGGGGAAACCGGGGAGAGGACGTTCGTCTCTTCCCCTCCCTCCCGTTTCGTGCGTGACGCGGCAGGCCCCCTGGATCAGACTCCCGCCCCAGCATGTCACAACGAGATCACCCATTCCACGGGCCGTTTGGGAAACCGTGCCCCGCTCTGTTCCGGTCCCTGGAGTCCCTGGTGGCCGGGCTGCTCGTGGGGGCGGCGCTGTGGGGGACCGCGGCCGACATTGCCCCACTCGTGGAACCGCTCCGTGCCGTCGGTCCCGAGGGACGGGGAAACGCCGCGGCCGGACCGGCCTGGCGACAGCTTTCATCCCAGCCGCCTTCCACCCTGCCCGCCCTGCTCGCCTCCATGGACGGGGCCAACGACATCTCCGCCAACTACCTCCGGTCGGCCGCCGAGGTCATCCTCCAAAAGGGGCAGGCTCAAGGGGCGGCGATCCCGTACGCCGAGCTCGAATCCTTCCTCTCGGAGACGCGTCACGACCGGCGGGCCCGCCGGTTCGCCTATGAGACGATCCTGGCCCACGATCCGGCCGCAGCCGCGGCGCTGCTTCCCGGGATGCTCGACGACCCCGCGATGGAGCTCCGCCGCGACGCCGTGGGGCAGCTGATCGACAAGGCCGGGAAGCTTCAGTCGGGTGGGTCGACCAACGAGGCCGTGGCCCTCTTCCAGAAGGCCCTGCACCATGCCCGGGACGTCGATCAGATCGAGGCCATCACGGCTCCCCTGCGCAAGCTCGGGCAATCCCCCGACCTCGCCAGCCTCTTCGGCTGGGTTCGCTCCTGGAAAGTCATCGGCCCGTTCGACAACACGAAACGGGAGGGGTACGACAAGGCGTTCCCGCCGGAGCGCGAGATCAAGCTCGACGGGGTCTACGATGGAAAGGGGGGCAAGGTTCACTGGGGGGACCTGGAGAGCCGCGATGACTATGGGAAGGTCGACGTCAACCTTCCCCTCGGGAAGCTCAAGGAGACCATCGCCTACTGTTACACCGAGGTTCGCTCCGAACGGGCGCAGCCCGCGGAGATCCGCCTTGGGTGCAAGAACGCCTGGAAGGTCTGGTTCAACGGCCGGCTCCTGTTCGGCCGCGACGAGTATCATCGGAACGAGGAGATCGACCAGTACCGGCTCCCGGTCGAGCTGCAGGCCGGCAGGAACACCCTGCTGGTGAAGCTTGGCCAGAACGAGCAGGTCGAGGAGTGGACCGTGGAGTGGGAGTTTCGACTTCGGATCACCGACCCGCTTGGCACCCCGCTCCGTTCCCTCAAGGTTGGCGTCCCCGCTCCCACCACCGCATCGACCGCACGCCCATGATCTCCTCCCTGCACACACGGCTCCTTCTTCCCTGGGTGGCGCTCCTGCCCCTCGTGGCTGACGCGAATTGGACCCAGTTCCGCGGCCCGGATGGAAACGGCACCCTGGCCGGGGCAACCCTGCCGTCGTCGCTTCCGGCCGACGGAGGGGTGGCCTGGAAGGCCTCCCTGCCCGGGCGCGGTCTCTCCTGCCCCGTCACCGTGGGGGACAAGGTCTTTGTGACCTGCTCCTCCGGACCCCGCCAGACCCGCCTGCACGTCCTTTGCTTCCGGGCCTCCGACGGCACCAAGCTCTGGGAGCGTACGGTCCTGGCGACCGGGCGTACCATGTGCCATGAGAAGACCTGCGTGGCCGCCCCTTCCCCCACGACCGACGGGGAGCGGGTGTTCGCCCTCTATTCATCGAACGACCTGGTCTGTTTCGACCTGGATGGGAATCTCCTCTGGTTTCGCGGTTTGACGCACGATTACCCCAACGCGAGCAACAGCCTGGGGATGTCCTCCTCGCTGGTCGTCGCCGAGGGGGTGCTGCTGGCGCAGGTGGAAAACGACACCGAATCGTTTGCCGCCGGAATTGATGTCCGGACCGGGGTGAACCTCTGGAAGCTCGACCGGCCCAAGATGGCCAACTGGTGCTCCCCCGTCGTGATCCGGTCCGCCGGCCGTCCGACGCTCTTCGGCCTCCAATCGGGCAAAGGGCTCCTGGCGGTCGAGCCCAAGACCGGGGGAACCGCCTGGAACTACACCGAGGGGGCGAGCACCGTGGCTTCCAGCGCCGTGCGAGCCGGGGTGATCTACGCACCGTCGCACGGGATCACGGCCCTGGAACCCGGTTCCCCCGGGCAGCCCCCCTCCCAGCTCTGGCGGTCAAGCCAGCTGCGTCCTGGAACGCCGAGCCCCGTCGTGCTCGAAGATCGGATTTACGTGATGAACGATGCGGGGGTGTTGACGGCCGGGGAGCTGGCCACGGGGAAGCGCCTCTGGCAGCTCCGGCTCAAGGGGCCGTTCAGCTCGACTCCGGTCGCCGGCGCCAACCGGCTCCTGGCGGTGAATGAGAAGGGGTTGGTTCAGCTCGTCGACCTGGCCAAGCCGGAGGGGGAGGTTGTCTCTGAATTCGACCTGGGGCAAACCGTCCTGGGAACCCCCTCCCTGACGGAAGGGGGGGTGTATATCCGAAGCGACGCCCAGCTTTGGAAGCTCCGCAAGCCGTAGGCCGGGACGGTTCCCACTGCGGCGGTGAAAGCCTGAGGTCCGCCCTCCGGACCGCAGCCCCAGGGCTCAGAGGCCGAGACTTTCGGCGAGCAACTCGGCCACATCCTTCACCTGGACTTCGGCTCCGGACGCCGCCACGCCGTCGGTCATCATCGTGAGGCAGAAGGGGCATCCCACGGCGACGGTTTTGGCCCCCGTGGCCAGCGCCTCGCCCGCACGCTGGGTCGAGACCCGCTGCGCCGGGGTCTCCTCCATCCACATCCGTCCTCCCCCCGCCCCGCAGCACGAGGTTTTGTCGCGGCATCGCCCCATCTCGCGCAGGGCTCCGGGGGCGGCCAGCGCGAGCAGGTCCCTCGGGGCCTGGTGAATCCCGTTCACGCGCGCCAGATAGCACGGGTCGTGGTAGGTGATCGGGAGGGGCTCTTGCCGGGAGCCCTCGGCAGGGACCTTCAGGCGGCCCTGCTCCACCAATCCCGCCAGCAGCTGCGTGTGATGGAGAACCTCGTAGGCCCCCCCGAACTGCGGATAGTCCTTCAGGAAGGCATTCACGCAATGGGGGCAATGGGCGACGATCTTTCGCACCTTGTGGCGGGCGAGGGTCTCGATATTGGCCTGCGCCAGCTCCTGGAAGAGGAATTCATCCCCCAGCCGGCGGGCCGATTCCCCGGTGCATTTCTCCTCCCCCGCCAGGACGGCGAAGTTGACGCCGGCCGTGTTCAACAGCTTGACCATGGCGCGGGTGACCCGTTGGGCGCGGCGGTCGTACGCACCGGCGCACCCGACCCAATAGAGAATCTCAAATCCGGGGTTCTCCCGGACGGTTGGGGCTTTCCACTGGGGAGGGGAATCGGGTGTCGGGTTCATGGCCGTGGATTCATGCGGAGGGTGCCGGGGGCTTGCTCAGCCCCTCGATCCAGGCGCCCCTCTCCCCCGGCGGGAGTCCCCAGGGGTTTGAGCTCGATTGCATGCGACGCAGCGCGACGGCGGCCGTGCCGCTCAGGGTGCCCTCGGCCACGAGGTGCCGGCGCAGCTCCAGGATCAGTCCGACGGGGTCCACCCGCACCGGACAGACCCGTGTGCAGGCGCTGCAAGCGGTGCAGGCCCAGAGTGTCTCCGCCCCCACCACCGCTCCGTGGACGCCCGCCTCCCCCTCGGGAACGGGGGTGGCGAGCGATTCCATGACCCCACGGAGGTCCTGGACGACCTTCTTCGGTGAGAGGGGCTTTGCCGTCGCGAACGCGGGGCAGGCCTCCTCGCATCGGCCGCACTCAACGCAGGCATCGAGGCTCAGGAGTTGCTGCTGGGTAAAGTGCCGTACGTCCCCCACCCCGACGCGTCCCGTGGCCTCCACCTCCTCCATTCGGACTGGGGGCAGAACGCCCAGGGTGGCCGGGGCCAGGGCCAGGTTGAGCGGACCTGCGATAAAGTGAAGCAGCCGGGTGTGCGGGATCGCTGCGATGAACCCGAGGACCAACAACGAGTGCACCCACCAAAGCACGACGTGCCCCCGCCGGAGCTCTCCCTCCCCCCAACCGTGGAGGAACGTCGTCGAGATCCAGAGGCCCACCGGCGAGCAGGTGGCCCCGACTCCCTCCGGCCGCTGCCATCCGATCCGAAGCCCCTCCACCAGGAAGCCCGTGACCCCGATCGCCAGGAAGGCCGCCAGCACCCCCCAGTCGCTCGCCCGGTGCCCCACGCTTGGGGGACGTCGCACCCGACGGAAAAGAAACAGGAGGCAGCCCGCCAGGAAGAGCACACCAAACAGGTCCAGGGTGGTTTCATAAACCCGGTAGTAGAGCCCCTGGTGAAAGTGCAGGTTTGAGGAAACCATCCCCGCCAGATGATCGACCTCGAGCAGGGTGGTGCCGAGGAGCAGGACCATGAATCCGGAGAACAGGAGCCCGTGAGCCCCGCTGGCAAGCCCGCGCCCCCGCACCCGCTCCTGCCCGAGGCCTTCGATGGCGATTCGGCGGGCGCCGGGCCGCCACCGGGAGATCCGTTCCCGCCAACTGCCCGAGAGCAGCGCACGGAGGCCGATCGGGCGTCCCTGCCGCCAGAGCGCCACGCGTCGATGGAGGCCCCACGCGAACAGGGCCGTGGCCGCCACCGCGAGGCCGTAAAACACCCAGCGTGATCCGTCGGAAATATTGCCGAACGTCTCTCGGGTGGGTGTCATCGCCGCTGGAGGCGTTCGATCATCTCGGGCACCGCCTGGTAGACATCCGCCACCAGGCCGAGGTCCGCCACCTCGAAGATCGGGGCATCGGGATCCTTGTTGATCGCCACGATCACCTTGGTGTCCTTCATCCCGGCGATGTGCTGGATCGCCCCGGAGATCCCGACGGCGATGTAGAGGTCGGGAGCCACCACCTTCCCGGTCTGCCCGATCTGGAGGGAATTGGCCGTGATGCCGGCATCGACCAGCGCCCGGGAGGATCCGACCGCCCCGCCGAGTGCATCGGCGAGCCCACCCACCAGCCGCTCAAAATCCTCGGAGGTCTTGATCCCCCGCCCTCCCGAGACGACGATCCGGGCTTCGGTGGCATCCGGCCGTGCGGAGGTCTTCCGGTCGCGGGCAACGAACGACGTCCCGTCCGGCCAGGCCAGTCCGGAGAGGTCGACCGCGAGCACGGGGGCCGTGCTCTCCAGGCGCGGCGCGGGCGGGAAGGCCGCGGCCCTGAGGGTGGCAACCCGCACCGGGCCTTCGAGGATGACGGTTGCGATCGCGTTGCCGGCGTGGAGCACCCGCTTGAAGAGCGGGCCGGAGGAGTCGGCTCCGATCTCGACCACGTCGCTCAACATCCCGGCATCGAGGAGCCCGGCCACGCGTGGGAGCAGATCCTTGGAGAACGTGGAGGCCGCCGCGATGAGGAAATCGGTTCCGCGCCCCCGTGCCACGTGGGCGACCGCGACGGCGTAGCGATCGGCAAGGGGCTCGGCCAACTCCGGATGCTCGGCCACGTGGAGTGCCGCTGCGCCGAAATTCAAGAGGGCCCCCGAGGCGGTCCCGGCACCGGGGCCGAGGAGCAGGATCTCGAACGTCCCGCCAGCCAGTTCCGCCGCCCGCCGGGCAGCGGCCACGGCGGCGTGGGTGCACGGCTTGAGGACCCCGTGGTCCAGCTCTGCGATCACCAAGGTTCGTTTCATTCAGGGGATCCTTATCTCAAGCGGCCGCGGACAGGGGGGCGCCATGGTTCAGGTCAGCCCGGCCCCGTCCCGGAGCCTTGCCACCAACTCCTCGACGGTGCGGAGGCGCACCCCTGCCTTGCGTCCCGCCGGGGCCTCGAGGCGAAGGACCCTCGTGCGGGAGGCTGCCGTGACACCGAGCGCCTCGGGGCTCAGCTCCTCGATCGGACGCTTCTTCGCCTTCATGATCCCTGGGAGCGAGACATAGCGGGGTTCGTTGAGCCGGAGGTCCGCAGTGATCACCGCCGGGAGCCTGACCCCCAGGGTCTCAATGCCGGCGTCGGTCTCCCGACCGCATCGCACGGAGCGGCCGTCCGGCTGGAATTCGAGCTTGGAGACGAAGGTCGCCTGGGGAAGCCCGAGCATCCCCCCGAGCATCTGCCCGACCTGGTTGGAATCGTCGTCGATGGCCTGTTTCCCAAGGAGCACGAGATCGGGGCTCTCCTTGCGGACCAGCGCCGCGAGGATGCGGGCGACGGCGAGGGAGTCGAGGGGGCCGGGAGTCCGGACCAGTAGGGCCCGGTCAGCCCCCATCGCCAGGCCGGTGCGGAGCTGTTCGATGGAGTCCTCCCCTCCCAGGGTGACGGCCAGGACCTCCGCGGCCCCGAGGCGTTCCCGGATGCGGAGAGCCTCCTCGAGCGCGATCGCGTCGAAGGGGTTGAGGGAGAACTTCACCCCGTCGGTGACGATCCCCGAGCCGTCGGGTTTGACCCGGATCCGGGTGTCGGAATCCGGCACGCGCTTGATGGGGACGAGGATTTTCACTCAGCCTGGGTTCAAGGATTCCACGATGCCGGCTCCTCCCATGCCGCCCCCCACGCACATGGTGACGAGCCCGAAGCGTCCCTTGCGGCGACGCAGCTCCGGGAGGATTGAGACGGCGAGGCGCGCGCCGGTGGCCCCCAGAGGGTGGCCAAGGGCGATGGCCCCGCCGTTCACGTTGACCCGGGCCGGGTCGAGGCGGGACTCGCGGATGACGGCGAGGGCCTGGGCGGCGAAGGCTTCGTTGAGCTCGATCACATCCAGTTGATCGAGCGAGAGCCCGGCCTGCTTGAGCACCTTGGGAATCGCCGCCACAGGGCCGATCCCCATGATGCCGGGGGCAACCCCGGCCACGGCGTAGGCCACAAACCGGCCGATGGGCTTGAGCTGCAGCCGCTGCACCGTCTCCCCTGAGGCCAGGAGGAGCGCGGCCGCCCCGTCGCTCCGCTGGGAGGCATTTCCGGCGGTGACGGTTCCCTTCGGATTGAACGCCGGCTTGAGCGCCGCGAGCTTCTCGGCCGAGGTGTCGCGTCGAGGGCCTTCGTCGCTGTCGCAGACCGACTCCCGCACCTGGCGCTTCCCCTGGTCATCGAGGGAAACCTCCCTCACCGGCACGGGAACGATCTCCTCGCGGAACCTGCCGGCCTCCTGCGCGGCGAGCGCCCGGGTGTGGCTCTGGAGGGCGAAGGCGTCCTGGTCGGCCCGCGAAACCCCGAACTTGTGGGAGACATTCTCCGCCGTGAGGCCCATGGCGAGATAGGCATCGGGAAGCTCATCGACGAGGCACGGGTTGGGGGAGAGCTTGAATCCCCCCATCGGGACCTGGCTCATGCTCTCGGTCCCGCCCGCGATCACGAGCTCGGCCGCCCCGGACAGGATCCGCTGGGCACCAATGGCGACGGCCTCAAGCCCGGAGGCGCAAAACCGGTTGACCGTCACCCCGGGGAGGGTTTCCGGGAGGCCGGCCCGCTGGATGGCGATCCGTGCGATGTTCATCCCTTGCGGCCCCTCGGGCATGGCACACCCCAGGATCACGTCCTCGACCAGGGCGGGATCCACCCCAGGGGCCCGACGCAGGACTTCCCGCAGGACGATGGCGGCGAGGTCGTCCGGCCTCACGGTTTTCATCCGCCCGCCGGGGGCCTTTCCCACCGGGGTGCGGGTCGCGGAGACGATGTAGACTTCCCTCATGTCAGTTCCTCAAAGGCTTGCCGGTCTTCAGGGTGTGGCGGATCCGCTCGAGCGTCTTCGGCATTCCGCAGAGGCTGAGGAACGCTTCCCGCTCGAGGTCCATGATGTACTGCTCGGAGACGAAATGCAGGGTGCTCAGGTCGCCGCCGCAGAGAACGTGCGCGAGCTTGGTCCCGATCCTCTGGTCGTGCTCGCTGATCTGCCCCGCCTGGCGCATCTGGTGGAGGAGCATCTTGAAGTGGGCCAGCCCCGATTCCCCCACCGCCGGGATGTCGGTGCGCTGGGGCCTGGGGCGGTAGCTCGGGGCCATCTCGAGCACGCGGGCTTTGGCCTCGCCGATGAGCCAGTCCCGGTTCAACACGAGCGTGGTCTCGGTGGCCCGCAGGTAACGGAGCTTGATTCCCTCCGGGGCGCTCGCGGCCACCCTCGCCATGCCGGTCGTCTCCCAGGCGAACCGGACGCCCGGGAAATAGTCCGCGTCGTCCGCCCGGGGGATCTGCTCGGTGCACCGGATCAGCATCTCCTTGGTCCCGTGGGCGGCCGGGATCAGCCCGACGCCCACCTCGGGGAGCCCGATGTAGGTCTCGGCCGCCGCGACAATGTGATCGCACCCAAGGGCGACCTCGCATCCCCCGCCGAGCGTGTAGCCATGGATCGCTCCGACCACCGGGCGGGTAAACTGGCGAAGGGTGCTCGTGGCTTTCTGGAAGCGTCGGATGCTGAGGTCGATTTCATCCCACTCCTGGTTGACAATCTGGGTGGTCATCAGGAGCAGGTTCGCCCCGGCCGAGAAGTGAGGCCCCTGGTTGCCGATCACCAGGCCCAGAAAATTCCGGTCGACCTCCTCCAACGAGTCGCGGAGCAGGCCGAGTTGATCCCCCCCGAGGACGTTCATCTTGACGTGAAACTCCAGACACGCGACTCCGTCGCCGAGGTCGACGAGGCTTGCTCCGGAGTTTGACTTCACCACCCGGGATCCCGAGTGGAGCCGGGGCAGGTGAATCGCCTTGGGGGCCGTGGGAACCTCGCCCATCTCCCCGGACGCGGGGGCGAAGGAGAAGAGCCGGGTCCCCCGCAGCTCGTAGAAGCTCCGTTTCCCGCTTGAGAGCAGCCGGGTGACCAACGGCGGCACCCCCCTCCCCTCGGCCTCCAGTCGGCGCGCCGTGGCCTCGACCCCGAGGGCGTCCCAGATCTCAAAGGGTCCCAGCTCCCAGTTGTACCCCCAGCGCATGGCGTCATCGACCGCCACCACCTCATCGGCAATCTCGGGAATGCGGTTCGCCGCATAGCAGAGCATCCCGCTCAGGTGGCGCCAGGCAAAGCGCCCCGCAGGATCCGTCGCCTCGCAGAGGGCCCGGATTCGTTCCGGCACACCCGCGATGTTCTTGCCCGCCTCGATGGAGGGAAACGGGGTTTTCTTCCTCGGATGATACTCCAGGGACTTGTGGTCCAGGGTGAGGATCTCGCGCCCCGCCTCCGTCTTCACACGCTTGTAGAACCCCTGGCCCTTCTTCTCTCCCCACCAGCCCCGGCGAACCATCTCGGTGATGAACTCAGGCTGGCGGAACAGGGCCAGCTCCTCGGGATCCTTCAGCAGACCGGAGAGGTTCCGGTTCATCTGATCCATGAGGTCGATGCCGACAATGTCCCCCAATCGGAACATGGCGCTCTTGGGGCGGCCGATCGCGGGCCCCATGATCGAGTCGACATCGTCGATCGAAAGCCCCTCCTCCAACATCAACCAGAGCGCCTTCTGCATGTCGTAGCAGCCGATCCGGTTGGCCACGAAGCCGGGTGTATCCTTCCCCACCACGATTCCCTTGCCGAGCACCGCCTCGGCAAACGAGGCAAACTCGCGCAGCCGGGCCGGATCGGTGTCGCGGCTCGGGATCAGCTCCAGCAGGCGCATGTAGCGCGGAGGGTTGAAAAAGTGGGTTGCAAAGAAACGCCGCCGGTAGCCCTCGGGCAACCCGTCCACCATCCCGTTGATCGAGAGCCCCGAGGTGTTCGTGGTGACGACGGCATCGGGCCGCGCCAGCGAGGCGATTTTCTGGTGGATGGCCTTCTTGAGGTCCATCCGCTCCAGCACGGCCTCGATGATCCAGTCAGCCTGGGCGATCTCGGAAAGGTTGTCCTCCACGTTCCCGATCCGCACGAGCGAGGCTGCCTCGGGAACGAAGAACGGCGCCGGGGAGAGCTTTCGCATCCGGTCGAACAGGCCGCGGGTGATCCGATTCC
>DMJJ01000205.1 GCA_003452185.1 Verrucomicrobiales bacterium
CCGCAGCACAAATCCGCTCGGCAGGCTGCCACTCTCGTTTGTCAGGGTGAGATGGGCGATGGCCGTCACCGCCTCCGGAACACGGCTGGCGGGAGAGCTCGCCGGGCTGACGCTCCCCCCGCCCGTCAACGTTCCCAGGATGCTCAGCGGAAGGTTGCTCGGCTCCAGAGCCGCGCCGACCACGGGAGGCGGGGGGCTCATCGGCGCCGGGTCCGCGGCCACCAAGGCATAGGCACCCGCCTCGGTGACCGCGCCCGACACCCTTCCTCCACTCTCCTCGGCGAAGATCTGCTGCACCACCCTCCAAGCCTGACCCGTCGCATCCCATCTCACCCAGGCGAGGGGTTCCCCCCGGACCACGGGCCCCCACGGAATCACGCTCACAACGGCCGGGGCCACGGGACGGTTGGAAATCTCAAACCAAAATGCCTGAAGCGGGCTCCATCCCCCAGGTAGAAATGCGGGCAGGGTCTGCCCGGTCAACGGCGTGAGGGTGGCCGCGGTGGAGGCCTGCGAGAGACTCGCCGGGGCGAGGGTGATGAGGATCGATCCCGACGCATTGCTCAGCGAGCCGCCGAGGGGTGTCAGCGCCGCGGTGCCCGTGGCTCGAGGGGTAAGCCTGGGGTGAGGGAGGGTGGTGACCACTCCCGGGACCAGGTCGGCCTGGCGCCAGACGGGGAGGTACCCCGGGGCTTCGAATCTCCAGGAATGCGGGCCTGGCCCCTGCCCCAAGGTGACGATCGCCGAAAGCCGCTCCACCTCCTGAGACGCGGTGCCAGCCGGGCCCTGCTCCGTCACGGTGACGCCAGGCAGGGGCTGCCCAAACGGGTCGAGCGACCGGGTCAGGGCCAGGGCCAGGTCTGCCGGAGGGGGGGGACGCCCCAGCACCAGAAGCGTCAGTTTGGGGGTCCCCCCGGCGATCCGTCCGAGGGTGAGGGTGCGCGGAGGCGTCCCCTGCCCCGGGGCAAGGGAGCCACCCGCGACCCGCGGGGTGAGATCCAAGTAGGTCTTTCCCTCCACCTGCCCGTCCCCCTGCAGCAGCCCGGTGGTCCCTGCTGCGACGTCGACCACCGCGACGAGCGGTGCGGCGATGCGCCGGGAGGAGATGTTCGTCACCGCCATTTCGACGTTCCAGACATCGAGTGCCCGGTTCAACCGCATCCCCTGGAAGGAAACCTGCACCTCCGAACTCACATCCTGGAGCTCGACCTGCACGCTCCCGAGGTTGACCGTGGCCCCTTCGGAAGCGACGCCGGTAACCCCCGCGATGCAGAGCACCCTCAGGAGCGTCGCCAGGCGCCACCGGCGGGCCAGGGCGCCGACGAACCACAGGAGAGCCGTGACGGCGCCTGAGTGCGGCGATCTCACGATCGCCGCCACCGGAGCGGGGAGCTCGCTGCGCTTCGACTGGGGGTGCGTGGGCATCGGGTCAGAAATCGAACCGGATCACCGATCCGTCGAGAGTGGTGCGGGTCACCCGCAGCGGCTGATCCGAGACCAACCGGTAGAACCGGGCAGCCCCGAACCGGGGGATCACGAGGGTCTGGGACCCAAAGTCGACCCCCGACAGGGTCTCGCGGCCGTATGGGCCCGTGGCCTGGGTCGAGGACTCAAGCACCAGCCCCCTGGGGCGGTATTCAAAACGGATCACGATCTGGTCTCCCTGGGGGACGATCGAGGTGATTGCGACCGGGAGATTCCCTTCGAACTGATACACCCGGGTACGGGCAGCGCGGGGGGTCCGTGCCTCACGTTTCACCAGGTCGATCGTTGCCCCCGTCTCCGTGACGAACGGCGAGATGTTGTCCGCAGCCGACCGCAGGACAATCTGCACCCCCAGGAGCGAGTACCCAAAAACCCAATCACCCCCGGAGAGCCGGGGTGCCGCGAGCTGGACCCCCACCTCCGCACGCGCCCGGAAGAACCGGGCCTCCTGCGCCCGGTCGAGGGTCACCTGACGCTGCTCAAGGTCGACCCGGGCATGCGATTCCACCGCGTACCCGCCATCCACGTCGGGCGCCGCCTCCAGGTCCACAAATCTCGGGGGAGTGTTCGTCAGCGGCCCCGAGGCGTCGATGATTCCCCAGTGGTTGATGAAGGCTCCCGACCGGACGCCGTTCTGGTTGTCGAACAGGTCGACAAACAGCCGGAGGCTCCCCTCCAGCAACCCCGGGGGAAGGGCAAACACGAGCGAGAAGGCCGATGCCAACCCATAACCCGGCAGGAACTCCGATGGCGAGAGGGTCCGGAAGTGGAGAGTCGTGGGATCCAGCGTCATCCCTCCTTGGGTGGGGGGGGCCGTCTCCATGCCGGTGGAGTCGGCCGTGAGCAACAGAGCGGTCCTGCTCCCGGAGGGGCTCTGCAGGGTCAGGGAAACCGAATCATGAAACGTGCCCGGATCCGATCCCTCATCGGTCCCAAATCCAAAGTCCAGGACGAGCTCCGGCTGCGCAACCCCGGAAGGTGGGAGAAGCGAGAGGTCGAGGGAGATCAGCGAAGACCCGGAACCGGTTCGCAGGAAGAGAGGCCCGGGATCGGGATCCGCCCAGGCGGTCCCCATCGCGAGCAAACCGCAAAGAGCCGCCACCCACACGATCGTGATCCGGGAACGGATCCGCATCCCGACACCCCCCACCGTGGCGAGGCGGATGACAGATCGATCTCGGCCGCCAGGCAAAACGGGGGCCCGGCGGACCACCTGTTGTTGGCGGGGTCCCGACACTTTCTGAGTGGTGAGAACTCTAGCCGACTCTCCGAAAAACTCAACGCTGGAGAACCCGCACCGCGGCCGCCCCCCCGACCCAAAAGCGGGGCCTTCCCCAAGCCGGAGGTGTGTCGCAAGGCCGCCAGAGCGGGAACGTCCCAATCTGGGACAGCAGGTTCCCGCCACGGGAGCCCGGACCCCAAGGGTCCAGCCCGTGGGGGTCACTCGCGCGACAGACAACAACAGGTTGAACATCAGCCATCGCAGCGGTTCACGCGAACACGCCTGCAACGGGAAATTCGCATTCCTTGGCCTCGGGTTTCAGAAAAAATGCCGGAATCGGCAGAAGTGCCCCCCTCCGCGGAGTGCGTACTGGTTGGGTAGAGGGGGGCAAACGGACGGCTACTCGGGAAGCCGGGCGTCGCGAAGCTCCCGGCGCAACTCCCCCAGGTCCCATTCCAGCACCTGCCCGGACGTGGTCAGCAGGATCAGTCGCTGGTCGTCGGGGGTGAACATCACCTCCCCGTCGGGGAGGGCCCGGCGGGGAGGGGTGAGGAGGAAATGCTCCTTGCCGTGAGGCAGGCCCCGGATCGAGATCCGGCCCGAGGTGTCGGCCGCCGCGAAGAGTTGGCTGTCGTGCGAAACCCCCACCGCCCACGGGTCGTAGTCGGGGGAGTTTCTCCCCCACTGGGCGATGCGGCTCCAGGTCTCCGTCGACCAGACCGTCACGCCGTCGCGAGTCCCCGTGATCAGCCACCGTGAATCGGGGCTGACCTCGGAGTTGGCTGTCAGCGGGAGGCCGAGCGAGCGTGCGGGGGAGGCCGGGTTCGAGGGATCCCAAAGGTGGATGTCCGGCTGGACGAAATCCGAGGAGAAGCCCCACCTTCCGTTCGGGAGAAGCCGGTAGCCGATGAGCGGATACTCCTTCACGAGCAGCCGGGCTTTTGAGGCATCCCCCCCCGGCCACAGCGAGACCGTCGCCGGCGTTGCCACGTTCAGCTGAGTCGAGAGGAGCCGGGCCACCACGAGCGATCGCCCC
>DMJJ01000078.1:0-944 GCA_003452185.1 Verrucomicrobiales bacterium
CAGCTCACGATGCGTACGTTCCACATCGGTGGTGCCGCATCCGCCGCGTTCAAGCAGCCCCAGATCAAGCCGAAGCACGACGGTCTGGTCCAGTATGTCGACCTCCGCACTGTCGAGCTGGATGACGGCAACTGCGTCGTTCTGAACAAGAACGGCTCCATCGCCATCATGAGCGACGAGGGTCGCGAGCTCGAGACCCACAACCTGGTCATCGGCTCCGTCATCTCGGTCAAGCACGGGGGCCGCGCCAAGAAGGGCGAGCCGATCGTGCAGTGGGATCCGTACAACGTCCCGATCATCTCGGAGAAGGCGGGTAAGATCAAATTCCACGACATCATCGAGGGTGTCACCATGAAGCAGGAGGTCGACGAGACCACCAGCCAGGAGGCCATGGTCATCATCGAGCACAAGGAGGACCTGCACCCGCAGATCACCGTGCTCGATGAGGATGGCGAGCCCGTGGCGAGCTACCCGATTCCGGCCGGCGCCCATATCGTCGTGAAGGAAGGGAGCCGCTCCGTGGCCGGTCAGGTCATGGCGAAGACCCCGCGCAAGACGTCGAAGACCAAGGACATCACCGGCGGTCTGCCCCGCGTGGCCGAGCTGTTCGAGGCCCGTCGCCCGAAGGACGCCGCCGAGATCTCCAAGATCGACGGCATCGTCGACTTCGGCCCGAGCGTCCGCGGCAAGCGCTGCATCCTGATCAAGGACCCGAACACCAACGTGGAGGAGGAGCACCTCATCCCGATCGGCAAGCACGTCATCGTCTTCAAGGGCGACTTTGTCCGCAAGGGACAGCAGCTCACGGAAGGACCGATCGACCCGCACGAGATCCTCGACATCAACGGGCCGCAGGAGCTCCAGGAGCACCTCGTCAACGAGGTCCAGGAGGTCTATCGGCTCCAGGGCGTGACGATCAACGACAAGCACATCGAGATCATCGT
>DMJJ01000078.1:1249-9719 GCA_003452185.1 Verrucomicrobiales bacterium
CGCATCACGGAGCCGGGCGACACCGGGTTCCTCTGGGGTGAGCAGATCGAGAAGTCGGCCTTCGAGGAGGAGAACTCCCGGGTCGAGAAGATGGGTGGCAAGCCCTCCGAGGCCCAGCCCGTCCTGCTCGGCATCACCAAGGCCTCGCTCGAGACGGAAAGCTTCCTGAGCGCCGCCTCCTTCCAGGACACCACCCGTGTTCTGACCGAGGCTGCCACCACCTGCCGGATCGACTATCTGCGCGGGTTCAAGGAGAACGTCATCATGGGGCACATCATCCCGGCCGGCACCGGCTTCGAGGAGCACCGCGATGTGAAGCTCAAGCCCCTGGTCGAGATCGAGGACCTGCCTCCCTTGCCTGCCGACGATGCGCTCGTGCAGGCGACCTCCGCCCCCGCGGCCGAGGAGCAGCAGGGCGTCCTCTCGTAACCGGCGCCTGATACCGATTCACCAGGCGGCATGGGGTTCCCCGTGCCGCCTGGTTTCTTTTTAAACCAGGACGATCTCCTCCCGGTAGCTCCTGAGCCCCCGGGCCTGGTAGTTGGCCAGGGCGGAGGGGTGATCCAGGCTGCAGGTGTGCACCCAGACGCGGCGGGGAGCCATGGCCCAGGCTTCCTGGAGCGTGACACTCAGGAGATAGCCCCCGAACCCGCGTCCGATGAACGGTGCGGAGAGGCCGAAATAGGCGATCTCGACGTCGTTGTTCGCGTCCGACCTGAGCTCGAAATAGCCCGCGGGGGAACCGTCGTACCAGGCCGGGAATGTCCTCAGGGAGTCAGCCTCCGCATAGTCGCGCCACTGCTCGTCGGTCCACTTGAGCTTGTCGAACCACTTCCAGTCGTTTCCCACCAGGGTGTAGAGGAACTTGTTGAACCGCCACTGCTTGACCGTCGCCTCGCGGACCTGAAACCGGGGGTCGGGGCAGGGGCGGGGACGGACGGCATCGCGTTCCCGCATCTCCAGGTAGGTGATGGTGACGACCTGCGCGTCATCCGGAAGCGGGCGAGGCGGGGTCGTCATCGGGCCCCTCCGGTGGGTCTGCGATCCCGAAGGGCCGGGAAATCGCGTCGCCAGGCCCGGACGCGATCCGGGTCGAGCGACGCCAGACAGGCCTGCTCGCGGTCCGCCGACTCCACGATCGTCTCGCCCCAGGGATCAACCGCAAGGCTTCGCCCGTTGTATTGGTATCGGGGATCGGTCCCCACCCGGTTGACCCCGACGGCGTAGGCCTGGTTCTCAATCGCACGGGCCCGCAGGAGCGTGGTCCAGTGCTGGATCCGGGTGACCGGCCAGTTGGCGATGACGATAAACGCCTCCGCCCCCAGGTCGACCGCCGCCCTGAACAGCTCCGGAAACCGGAGATCGTAGCAGACGAATGGGGCGACCTTGAGCCCCTGCCACTCAAAGACCAGGGGGCCCTCCCCCGCGACAAACTCCGACGTCTCGCCCCCCAGGCTGAAGGGCTGCATCTTCGTGTACCTGGCCCCCGTGGTCCCATCGGGCTGGATGAAGAGAGACTGGTTTCGTCCCCGGCCGCCAGGGTCGCGGGCCACCACCCCCGCCACGAATGCGATCCCGAGCTCACGGGCCAGGCTGGCAAGGAAGCGCTCGGTTTCGTGGGTTTCGGTGTCGTGGATCCGCGCCACATCCATGCTGAACCCGGTGGCGAACATCTCGGGCAGCACGACCAGCGTGTCAGGGGCCGGCTTCGCTTCGCGCACAAGCCGGTCCACCCGCTGGTGGTTGGAGGCCTTATCCTCCCAGGTGATGTCGGTCTGCAACAGGAGCGTATTCATTCGAGAGGGGGGTCATTGGGGGCAAAGCGCCTGGAGTCCCGCGACCAGTCGGCGGATGCCCACCTCGGCGTTCTCCGGGGTCAGGGCGCCGTAGGAGACCCGCAGCCGGCAGCCCTCGGTCCCAAAGGCGGTTCCGGGGACCACCGCCACCTTGTGCTCCTGGACCAGCCGTTTCACCAGCCCCAGTGGCTCCCAGGGGGTGTGGAGGTTGAGCAAAAAATAAAACGCCCCATCAGCGGGCGGAACCGTGCAAAGGGGCCCGAGTTCCTTGAGGCCTCGCATCACCGACTCCCTGGCACGGAGCAGCCCTTCCCGGTGCCGGCCCACCCAGGCTGTTCCCGCTTCGAGCGCCCCCACGGCCGCATACTGGGAGGGGACCGGAGCGCAGATGAGAAGGGTGTCCTGAATCTTCATCAAGCCTTCCATCAGGTCGACCGGTACGACCATGAACCCGATGCGCCAGCTGGCGAAGCCGAATCCCTTCGAGAGGGAGAAGAGGGAGATCGTGTGACCCTGGCTGCCGGGCAGCGATCCGGGGCTGAAGTGGGGGACTCCGTCGTAGGTGAAATACTCGTACGCCTCGTCGTGAATGTGATAGAGCCCGCGCTCGGCGCAGAGCCGGTTGACCGCCTCGAGATCCTCCCGGGGGTAGACCGCCCCTGTGGGGTTGTTTGGGGAGACGGTGACGACGGCCCGCGTCCGGGGGGTGATCGCCTCCCGTATCCGCGCGATCTGCAGCTGATGCCGTTCGTCGGTCGGCACCAGGACCGGTTTGGCGGAGGCGAGGGTGACCGCCATCTCATGGTTGAAGTAGTACGGCGTCTGAAGGATCACCTCATCGCCAGGGGAGGCGATGGCCAGCACGGCATTCATGAACCCGAGATTGCTCCCGGCGGTGACCATCAGGGATCGTTCGGGACCCGGCTCGATCCCGTTTTCCCGGGCCAGCTTTCGCCAGGCTGCCTCGACCAGCTCCGGGAGCCCGGCTACGGGCCGGTACTTGTGGTTCTCCGGCTCGGACATCCCCCGTTGCAGCGCCTCCATGGCCTGCGGCGGAGGGCCGTAGGAGACCACCCCCTGGCCGAGGGAAAGAGTTCCCGGGTTCTCCCGGATGAGCCCCGCCACGATCGGGATGATGGGGGCCTGAACCGCCTCCACCCGGGAGGCGCCGGGGTGGCGGGGCAGGGGAGAGGGGGGCATCTGCACGCCGGTACGTTGGCCAGCCCGCTGCCAGGAATCAAGCTTCGGGGTGCCGCCAGGAGGGGCGATCCGTTTCTCTTCGCCACCCCGGGGCGTTTGGGGTCTAATTTGCGCCGATGTCGATGGACATGATTCAACAGATCCTCGCCTCCTACTGCGGCCTGATCCTCATGCTCACCTTCCATGAGGTGGGACATGCCTGGATGGCGTGGAAGTGCGGCGACGACACGGCACGCAATGCAGGGCGCGTCTCCCTCAATCCCCTCGTCCACCTCGACCTCGTGGGCACCGTGATCATCCCCCTCCTCACGCTGGGGTTGGCCTACAACCACTCGGCCGCCGCGGGGTTTCTCATCGGATGGGCAAAGCCGGTCCCGGTCAATGTCGACAACCTTCGCTCCCCACGCCGGGATGACATCCTCATCTCCATGGCCGGACCCGCCATGAACCTGGTGCTGGCCTTTTTGCTCGCGGCCGTGGCACGCCTGTTCTTCTCAGTGGGAATGGGACTCGAGCACCTGGGCCCCTACTGCCTCAAGGTTGCACTCACGAGCCTCGTGCTCTGCTACTTCAACCTGATCCCGATCCCGCCCCTCGATGGTTCCCATGTGCTTCGCGTGCTGATTGGCATGAGCCGCGAAACCTACGCACGCCTGGCCAACGTGGGGTTTGTGGTGGTGATCCTCGTCATGCAAATCCCCGTGGTGCGGGACCTCCTGATTCGGGTGACGGGGGATACCTACAAAGCGATCCTGAAGTGGTTTCACCTCTTCGGGTGAGCGGCGACGTCAGCCCGAGCGGATCGATCCGAGATTTCCCCCGGAGGGGCGACCATCGCCAGGGACGTCGACGTCGACGGCGAGCCCGCTTCAACAGCGGCCCAGCCCGCCGGGGTCAGCTCAGTCCCGTGAGCTCCCCGTTGCTGTCGCCAAAGCGATCCGCCTTCACGCCCATCCGCCCCATCATGCCGAGGAAGAGGTTGGCCATGGGGGTGTTCGCCGCGTATTGCACGTGACGTCCGGGACGGAGCGATCCCCCCCCACGGCCTGCGAGCAGGATCGGCAGGTCGTCGTGGGCATGGGCGTTGGGATCCGCCAGGCCGCTGCCGTACAGGATCATGCAGTTGTCCAGGAGCGACCCCTCCCCCTCACGGGTCGCCTTGAGCTTGGCCAGGAACTCCGAGAAGAGCGTCGCGTGATGACGGTTGATCTTGGCGAGCTTGGCCCGCTTCTGCTCATCGCCACCGTGGTGGGAGAGATCGTGGTGGCCTTCAGACACCCCGATGTTCGGGTAGGGGCGGTTGCTTCCGTCGTGGGCCACCACAAACGAACAGACCCGGGTGGAGTCGGTCTGGAACGCCAGGGCCAGGAGGTCGTACATCATCCGGATGTGCTCCTGGTTCTCGGACGGAACCCCGTACGGAATGGAGCTCTTGGGGATGGAGGCGGTCACCTTCTCCGAGCGTTCGATCCGCCCCTCGAGCTCCCGCACCGCCGCGAGGTACTCGTCCAGCTTGCGTCGGTCCGTGGTGCCGAGGTTCGACTGGAGCCGGCGGGCATCCTCCATGACAAAATCAAGAATGCTCTTGTGGTAGAGATTCTGCCTCGCATCCCGCTCGTTGATCTCGCGGGAGAGCCCGTTGCCGAACAACCGGCCGAAGACCTGCCGGGGGTTGGTCTCGGGGGGAAGGGGAGTGGAGGGGGTTTTCCAGGAAATGTTGAACGAGTAGGCGCAGCTGTAGCCGGAGTCACAGTTGCCTGAGAGCTGGCCGCGGTCGCATCCGATCTCCAGCGAGCCGAGCCGTGTTCCGTTGCCAAGCCGCTGCGCGATGTACTGGTCGACCGAGACCCCGACGCGGATGTCCGCCCCCTGCGTCTTGCGAGGCTGTGCCGCGGTCAGGAAGGAGGCCGAGGCCCTCGCGTGGTCGCCCGCCCCGTCGCCGTTCGCCCGGCCTTTATCCTGGGTCAACCCGCTCAAGACCATCAGGTCCTGTCGATGCGGCTTCAACGGCTCCAGAATCATCGGGAGCTCGAAATCAGTCCCGGTCGCCTTCGGTTTCCAGTCCGGCATGTTCGCCCCGTTCGGGACGTAGATGAAGGCCGTGCGGCGGGGGAGCGGAGTGGCGGTGGTGGCTGCCGCCGGGGCCATCGATTCCAACACCGGGAGGGCGAGGGCCGTGCCAAGGCCCTTGAGGAACGTTCTACGCGGAAGCCGCCACGACTGCTTTGGAATATGAAAACTCATAAGAGCCAGAAAGGTAGACGGGCTCTACCTGTCCCGTGTTCAGGCTGTTTTATACCCCTGATCTGGCCCCGATTCCAAGCCTCGAAATCAGTGGCAGGGGAGGGGGGCGCAAGCGGGCCGGAGAGCTCGACCGCCGGTAGAGTGACCTTGGGGGGTGTGGTTGCGCCCGAGCAGGTTGGGGCGGCGTCGGGTATCGATCCGCGCGTCGCAGGCAGGCCAGTCTGGCAGGTCGGCGATTCAGCAGGCAGGGCTCCCTGCGGGGCAGGGAAACACCCGGCCCGCTTGTGACACGGTTTTGTTAGGGTTTGGGTTTGCCACTGCAACCGGTTTTGGGGTTATATTTCCTTGGATGCCATTGGAGAAGTGTTTGATTCACCCCTGGGTTTTGGACTCGTGTCCCCCGCCCGAGACCCGATTCTTCCCCCTTCCGCTCACACTCCCATTCCTCCTCCTGCTCCTCGCCGCCGGGCCGCTTGCGGGGGAGCCTTCGGTCCATTGGAGTCAGCGGTGGGGAAGTTCCCGGGTCACAGACATCGATCCGGGGGCCGCCTCCGCGGTCCTGCTGGACCCCTCGGATGACTCGCCGCTCCTGGTGGGCGGGGTCATGAGCCAGGTGTTCGTGACGCACTACTCCCCGCAGGGAAGCCTGCTCTCGAGACGGATCCTCGGATCCCCCTATTCTTCGAACTCACTCCCCACCTCCATCCTCTCCCGGTTCTCACCCGCACTGGGGGAACTGGAGGTCGTTGCCCCGGTCGCCGAGAACTCCGGGTTCCTCGGCGCCAGCCTCTCCTCCCAGGCGGGGCTGCTCCGGGAGGCGAACCTGGCGATCCCATCCGATGCCACGCTGTTCGCGAGCCACGCCATCGATCCCCGGGGGCGACTCCTCGTGGGATGGCAGACTGTTCCCGCATCCGGTCTGGGAATCGACCTGACGATCGGGGTGGTGGAGACCAATTTTTCGATCGGCAACCTCCATATTCTTCACGCCAACGCCTCCGTGCTCGGCCCCCAGCTCGCATTCGGGGAAGGGGAGGAGTTGGTGGCGACCTCCGTCACCACCGGGGCCGCCGCCTCCGGGCGGGTGGAGATCCTGTGGCACTCCCCGTCGGGGACGCGTTCCAACGGGATTCCCTTCACCTCCATTCCCTCGCTCCTCTCGGCGGACGCCAACGGAGGGGGGCTCCTCCATTCGGTTGCCCGCCTGGGCTACGGGCTGCTGCAGTGGGATCGACAGGGCTCCCTGGTTGCCTCCAACTACTGGGCGGTTGACGGCGCCGTGGGCCTCAAGCTCGCTCCCGCCCCCGACGGAGGCCGGTTTCTCCTCGCCTCCCTTCCCGGCAGCGTCACCGGGGAACGGCGATTGCTCCTCTCGCGGATCGGCCCCGCGGGGGAGATCCTCTGGTCCGACACGTTCGGTCCGTTCGGCTTCACCCAGGGGGCAACGATCCCCGCAGCCATCGCGGTACGCGGGACGGGCGAGTCGCTGGTCGGATTCTCGGGGACCACCGGTTTCGTGGCCGTGGCCCATTCCCCGCTGGGAGTCCCGTCCTGGACCTATAGCGACCCCTCGACCCGCTGGGCCGTGACCACTACGCCGAACGATCGGTGGATCGTGCCGGATGGGGCTGGCAACTGGTATTGCGTCTCGCAGACCCTGGGTGCCCAGCCGGACCAGGTCCCCCGTTTCGTGAAACTTTCCCCCGATGGAGTCCTGCTCTGGGCCCGCTCGGACAAGCCGGTTCTCGGATCCCGGGAAACCCCCTCCGCGATCCTGAAGACCTCGGATGGCGCTCTCGTGGTGGCGGGCGAGAGCATCGCCAATACCGTTGCTGGCGGACGCGCAGACGATTATCCGGGCGCGACCATCATCCGGTTCGACTCAGGTGGCGCAGCCCTCTGGACCAACTCCCTCCCCTCGGGGGCGCGCCTCTCGCTTGCCGGGGGACCTGCGGGGGAATCCTACCTTTGTGGAGCCTCCGTCGAGGCCCCCTTCACCCAATGGAAGTGTTTCGCCCTCGCTTACTCCGCCGCCGGAGCCCCGATCTGGACCCGGACCGTGAGCCCGGGAGGAAGCTATCCGCCTGCGCCGGTGTTCGGCGGCGCGGACCCGGAGGGAAATCTCATCGTTGGGTCCGGGGGGGGGAGTGGCATCTTTTTTACCGCCAAGTACACCCCGTCGGGTGACCTGGCCTGGACCAACAGCTTTCTGGGGGTGGGATCCGGGGGACGCGACGAGCCGATGGCGATGGCCGTCGGCCCTGGCGGCGATGTGTACCGGACCGGAGTAGGCGCGGATTCCTCTGGCAACGCCCAGCAGATGAACCTGCGGATTTCCAACGGCGGGAAACTCCTCTGGAGCAAGCGAACCGCTCCTCCCTTGCAGACCTACGCCGCTGCCGTGGACCCTTCCGGGGGGCTCTTCTTTGTCGGCGAAACCTTCAGCACCACGCTGCCCGGAACCCTGGATGGGTTCCTGCGGCGGGTCACGCCCACGGGGGAGAACCTGCCGTTGCTACTCTACGATGACCCGGCGCACGGATCTGATCGATTTACCTCCGTGCTCGCCGACTCGGATGGTGGCGTCTGTGTCGCGGGATCCCGCTCCGGGCTCCCTCCCTCCGCGGCCTCCGATGTCGTGATCCGATACTCCCCTGCCGGAATCCCCCTCTGGACCAATTTTTTCTCCGCAGCTCCGTTCACCCATGCGCATGTCCGGCGGTTGGTGTCGGACCCCGACGGCGGGTACTTCGTCACCGGGGAGGTGCACGCGGAGCCAGGCTCCGTGGGGCCGCAATCCGTGATTTTGACCCGCAGGCTCTCCCGCGACGGCGCCGAACTCTGGCACCATCTTTACCTCGCCCCGGGAGACTTCGAATACCGGGTTCAGGACATGGTCATCGGGCCCTCCGGGTTCCCGGTGATCGCCGGTTCCGTGGCCCGGCCCACCGGGGGAGCCGACTGGCTCATCTATGAGGTGGGGGAGGCTCCGCTGACCGGGAGGCTGGAGCCTGGAGGGTGGAGCCTCCAGACCCTCGGGGAGGCGGGGGTTGCCTACGAGGCCCAGCGGGCTGCCACGATTGAAGGCCCTTGGTTGACCCTGGCTCTCGTGGTCGCCACCCCCTCCGGCCACCTGCGGGTTCTCGACACCACACCCCTGCCGGTCCAGGCGTTCTATCGGTTCGTGCGTCACTGAGTCTCCGGGCGCGGGCCATCGCCGTGGGCGCACG
>DMJJ01000500.1 GCA_003452185.1 Verrucomicrobiales bacterium
GCTCCGTACACGCCGAAGCCGGCCACGGGGGAAGGGGCGCTCGACATCACCATCTCGGGCTCGGGGCTCTTCACCCTGACCGACAACTACTTCATCTGCCGCTACCGCTCGAAGACCGCACCGGTCTGCGCCGATGGCTCCAACCCGCTCGGGTGGAGCGATTGGACCGCGCCCCAGCTGGCGGAGGGCTGGATCAAGCGGGTCGTCCGCGGTATCAACCCGTTTGAGCAGCGGATCAAGTCCTATGCGGACAATCAGGTGAACACCATTGTTAGCATGATCAGCCAGGCCGGGCCCCGGTTTGTCGGCAGCGCCCCCCTGAGCGCGCAGGCCGCCAACGACTTCGGCCTGATCGAGATTTACGAGACGGTCCTCAAGCGGGGGATCGGCCTGAGCATCGAGGGGGCGCCGGCCGTCGATTACGGCCCGGCAAACGACGCCTTGCTCCTGGTCTCCGGACGGCTGGCCGACCTCTACATGCTGCTCGGCAACGAGGCGTATGCCGATGCGGCCGATCCGACGATCGGGTTCGGCACCGACGACAAGGTCTACGGCTCCGAGGCGACGAGCATCCACTGTTTCATGAACCAGACCGCCTCGCTCCTGGATGAGGAGCTGGCCCTGCTCCGGGGACGGGACGACTCCCTGTTGCCGTCTGTTACCACCTACCCGTTCTACAACCGGCTGATCTGGAACTTCACCAGCGCGATCAACGGCGGCGAGGTGGCCTACGCCCTCAATTACAACATCCGCGACGTCAACAACGATGTCGCGGGGACCATCAACGAGGCGGATGCCCGGATCCTCTATCCGCAGGGGCATGGCGACGCGTGGGGCCATTACCTCATGGCGATCAAGAACTACTACCATCTCCTCCGGAGCGAGAACTTCACCTGGGTTCCCCGGATCGAGGCGGTGCTCGTCGGTGGCGTGCCGGTCTCGGTGGATTACTACGACGAACGGAAGTTCGCCGCCGCCGCCGCCGCCAAGGCGCGCACCGGGGGCGAGATCGCCAACCTCACCTATCGCTCTGCATACACCGAGGACCCGAAGGACCAGCTCGCCGGCTACACGGACAGCAAGCCCGAGCGGGCGTGGGGTTTCTTTGACTGGAGCACCCGCGCGGGGCAGGGAGCCCTGATCGATTGGGCCGTGGCCAACGCCCTCCTGCCGGACACCGATGCGAACCCGGCTCACACCGGGATCCAGAAGATCGACCGCACCACGGTTTCGGAGCTCCGGGACATCGCGGCGTCGTTCGCCGACATCCAGGCGAAGGCCGACATGGCGGACATCGGGCTCAATCCGCTCGGGCTCGCCAAGAACGTCGTGCCGTTCGACATCGACCCGAACGCCGTCGCCTCCGGAAAGACCCACTTCGAGCAGATCTACGAGCGCTCGGTGCAGGGGCTGAACAACGCCATCGCGGTGTTCAATCACGCCAACAACAGCTCGCAGCTCCTGCGACGGCAGGCCGACAGCGTCACCGACTTCCAGAAGACCGTCGGGGACCGGGAGCAGGACTTCAAGAGCCGGCTGATCGAGGTGTTCGGGTATCCCTACACGGACGACATCGGGCCGACGGGGGCTTACCCCTCGGGCTACGACGGCCCCGACATCTATCACTACGAGTATGTGGATGTGTCGGATCTGGCCGGGGTCGGCCCTCCCGCCGTGCAGCTCCGCACCCTGAACCTGCAGACCGTGGAGGTGGCTCCCAACGGGGCGAGTGCCGTGAGCTCCCAGCCGGTGACCTTCCACATCTCGACCGATGGCTTCGGCCTGGTGAAGCCTCCGACGTGGACCGGGGCCCGCCGCGCGCCGGGTGAAATCCAGCAGGCCCGCTCCGAGTTCATTCAGGCCCGCGCCCGGCTTGAGAAGGGAATCGTCGACTACGGGAACCTCGTGAAACAGATCGAGACCCAGAAGGACCTGCTCGCAGCGCAGTACGACCTCAACGGAGACGAGATCGACATCCTGAATCTCTCCAAGAACAAGCAGCAGACGCTCAACCAGACCATCGCGGGATATCATGCCCAGCAGACGCTCTATCAGAACTTGGCCCGCTCGGCCAACACGGTGGCGGATGCCGCCGCAGAGTTCCTGCCGAAGGTCCTTGGACTTGCCAACGACGCCACGGCGCCGGGCCGTGGAGCGATCCGGCTTGCCGGCTCGGCCATCTCGGACATCCTCTCGACCCAGGCCTCGGAAGCCGCCGACAGCGAACTGGGGGTGCAGCTCTCGAAGGAGATTGCCCAGGCGGAGACCAACATCCAGCTGACCAGCCGGAAGAACAAGCTGGCCATCGAGCAGGCCTACGCCGCCGTGAAGCAGCTCATCCTTCAGGAGAACTCGATGCGGCTGGAGCTCTACAACCTGCGCGAGGTGCTGGCCCAGAATGCCGGGCGCTATCAGTCGAGCGTGGCCAAGGGGCTCCGCATTCTCGATGACCGGCTGCGCTTCCGCCAGGAGACCGCCGCGCAGGTGCAGGCGTACCGATACAAGGACATGGCGTTCCGGATCTTCCGGAACGACGCCCTCCAGAAGTACCGGGCCCAGTTTGACCTCGCCGCCATGTATGTCTATCTGGCCGCCAAGGCCTATGACTACGAGACGAACCTGAAGCCCGGGGATCCCCGCGGGCCGGGAAGCGACTTCATGACCGGGATCATCCGGTCACGGTCGCTTGGGCTCATTGAAAACGGCCTGCCCCAGACCGGCAACGGCCAGGGGGATCCCGGGCTCTCCGACCCGATGGCCCGGATGTTCCAGAATTGGACCCTGGTGCTGAAGGGGCAGCTCGGGTTCAACAATCCGCAGACCGAGACCGGACGGTTCTCGCTCCGATCCGAGATGCTCCGCATCCAGGCAGGCGCCGCCGGCAGCGCGACGTGGCGTGAGGCCCTCACACGGATGATCGTCCCGAACCTCCTCACGATGGATGAATTCCAGCGGTACTGCATCCCGTTCACGCCGCAACAGCCGGTCGAGCCCGGCATCGTCATCCCGTTCAACACCACGGTGAACTTCGGCGAGAACTTCTTCGGATGGCCGGCGGGCGGCGGGGACAACGACTATGACTCGACGCACTTCGCCACCAAGATCCGCTCGGTCGGGGTCTGGTTCGCGAACTACAACAACCTCGTTGGCGGGGGCATGGTCAACACGCCCCGCGTCTACCTGGTGCCGGTCGGGGCGGACATCATGCGAACCCCCTCCTCCAACTCGGGGGAGACCCGCGATTGGCGGATCGTCGACCAGGCGATCCCGGTTCCGTTCCCGCTGGCGATTGGCGACCTGTCCAACCCCTCGTGGATCCCCGTCAATGACACGCTCTCGGGTGACCTGGTGGCGATTCGGCGGTTCGCGCGGTTCCGCGCCTACCACGACGCTGGAAGTTTCAACCCGGCCGAGACCATCACCGACAGCCGGCTGATCGGCCGCTCGGTCTGGAACACCCGGTGGTTGCTGATCATCCCTGGCGGCACGCTCCACAGCGACCGGAACGAGGGGATCCAGCGGTTCATCAACGGCGCGCTGCTCCCCACGGGCAAGCGGGATGGCAACGGGGTCACCGATATCAAGATCTTCTTCCAGACCTATGCCTACTCGGGGAACTAGTCCGGTGTAGCCCCGCCGCCGATCCCCGGCGGCCCTCGTGCCCCTTTCTGGACTGGAGGGAACAACTCCTCCTCCAGTGGGGGGCGTGAGGAGGAATCCCGGGAAGGTTCCACGCCCCGAGGCCTCCCCTGCAACCCATCCGATATGAGTCAACCGCGAGCAGAGGACCGAGGCGCGAACGGCGGGGGAGGATTCCCCTCCGCCGGTTGGGGCTGCGGGCTGTTGCTCGCGATGTGGCTCCCCTTCGGCGCAGGGGGTGCCGACAAGAGCGGAGTCTCCCCGACCGCGATCTCCCTCCCGAAGGGGCCTGGTTCGATCGAAGGTCTTGGGGAGTCGTTCCAACCCTCACTCAACAGCGGCCAGGCCCAGTATTCCGTCCCCCTGCAGCTGCCCCCCGGCCCCGGCGGACACCATCCCTCGCTGGCTCTCAAGTACGAGGGAGGGGGCGGCAACGGGATCCTCGGTCCCGGGTGGAGCCTGCCGATCCCGGCGATCCAGCGTCGATCCGACCATGGGCTTCCGACCTACGGTGAGCCGGTCGGCTTCGATCGGAACGACACCTTCATCACCGAGGCCCGCGAGGAACTGGTTCCCCGCGGGGACGGGTACCTGTTCGCCCGCAACGAGGGGGGGTTCGTCCGGTATGAGTTTCTCGGCTCCCACTGGGTGGGGACGCGTCCCGATGGGACCCGGATGGAGTTCGGCCTCACGGCCGGGGGGCGCATCGCCGACGGCACCCATGTCTATTCCTGGCTGCTGGAGCGTGTCACCGACCTGCATGGCAACGTGGAGCGCTACGTCTATGCCGACGCTACGGGGGCCGGAAACCGCGGGCAACGCTACCTGCAGCTCATTGAGTATGGCGCGGGCGCACCCCCCTGGACCGCCCGGCAGTACGTGCGGCTTGAGTATGAGGGGAGGCCGGATCCAATCGAGGATGCCCGCCCGGGGTTCGTCGTGGGGACGGCGCAGCGGCTGCGATCGATCACCGTGGCCACCGAGGGGGTCCAGCTGCCGCCGGGACACCTCGCCGGGGACTTCGATGCCAACGGGGTCCCGGACTTCCTCGACCGTCGCTATCTGCTGGAGTACCTCCCGGAGGCAGGGGCCTCGCCCCCGTCGTCGCTTCTGACGCGCATCACCATGGTGGGAACCGACGGGGTCACGCCCCTTCCCCCGTTGTCGATGGGCTACGCGGTCTGCCTCCCGGGGGACCGGCTCGACGCCTCGACGGCGCGCGTCGCCAGCCTGAACACCCCGCCCACCGTGATGGACAACCCGTTGGTCGAGTTCATCGACCTGAACGGGGACGGGCTGCCGGACGTGCTCCGCACCGACTCCGGCGGCGGGGCTCACGTCGCGTACCTCAACTCGGGGCAGGGGCCCGCCGCTCCGGATGGAACCCGCGCCGTCAGTTGGTCCGATCCCCGGGAGGTCTCCGCCCCCCTGGGCGCGGCATGGGGATTCCACCTCGGGCAGGACGAGACGCACCTGGCGGACATGGATGGCGACGGCTTGGCCGATCTCGTCCATCGCACCCCGCAGGGGGATTCCTTCTACTTTTCCAATCGCGGCACCGTGAGCTGGGGCTTGAGGCAGGAGGTCTCCACGTCGGTCGCGCCACCGCCGGCCCCCTTTGGGTCGGCCGACGTCCGGACCGGGGACGTCGATTTCGACAAACGGATCGACATCCTTCAGAGCATCGACAGCGGAGGAGGGTTCGACTACCGCATCTGGTTCAACCTGGGGGACCAGACCTACTCGGCGCCGGTGACCGTTCCCCAGGACCATGGGTTCTCCTTCGCGGACCCCGCGGTGCAGATCGCGGACATGAACGGTGACCGGGTCCCGGACATCTCCCGGATCCGCCCCTCGGCCATCGAAGTCACCCTGGGGTTGGGGTACGGGCGCTTCGACGCGGTGCGCCTGCTTCCGATCCCCGACGGCCCGTTGACGGATGACCAGGTGAGCCACGCGAAGCTCACCGACCTGAACGGCGACGGCCTTGCCGACCTGGTCATTGAGCGGGCCGCCCCGGGTGAGTGCTGGTACTGGTTGAACGGTGACCACGGTCAGCTCACCCCGCGCCGCGTCATCGCCGGGCTTCCGCCGCCGGCCGGCCTGGGGGTCGTCACCCGGTGGGCCGACATGAATGGGAACGGCTCGGTGGACCTGATCTACGCGGACCGCGAGTCGGACGATCGACTTCTGGCGTTTGATCTCGGATCCCTGTTCTCCTGCGCCCCGGCCCCGAACCTGATGCTGGCGATCACCAACGGCCTCGGGCGGGTCACCCGCATCGGGTACGACCCTTCCACGCGTTTCCTGCTCGAGGACGCGGCCGCCGGGGCTCCCTGGCCGGACCGGATGCCCTTTCCGGTCACGGTGGTCTCCTCGGTCGTCACCGACGACACCCTGGGGCACACCTACGTGACCCGTTTCCAATACCACAACGGGTACTATGACCCGGTGGAGAAGCAGTTCCGGGGGTTTGCCCGCGTCGAGCAGGTCGAGGTGGGGGACGAGACGGCGCCGACGCTGGTGACGACCTACGACTTCGACACGGGTCGCAACGATGAGGCGATGAAGGGGAAGACGCTCCGCAAGCGTGTGGGGCTGGAGGATGGCCGGCTTTTTGTGGATGAGACGACGCTCTGGCTCCAGCCTTCGCGCCTGCTGTACGCGGCCCCGGACGGGCGGGAAGTCCACTTCGCCCATCCGACCGGGGAGCGGCAGGACCATCTGGAACTCGGGGTCGGGACCCCGCGGCGGACCGAATCCGAGATGGCCTACGATGACTATGGCAACCGAACCCGGGTGGCCGAGTACGGCTGGGTGGACGGGGGAGACCGGCTTGCGGGGCAGGATGAACGGATCACCACCACCGGGTTTGCCCTCAACCTGCAGTCATGGATCCTTCGCTTTCCCCATCTCACCGAGCTGGCGGATGGCAGCGGGAAGGTCCTCTCCCGGAGCGAGCTTTTTTACGACGATGAGACCTTCTCCGGCACCAACCCGGGCATCGTCCAGCGGGGCGACCTGACGTTGCGCCGGGATTGGACCGATCCTTCAACCCCGTCCGCGTTCATCGCCTCCCGCCGGGTGCGGCATGATGGCTTCGGCAACGTGATCCTCGAGATCGATCCCTTGGGGGCGCTCAAGGCCGGGGTGCCCGACGTTGCCGCCGGGCATGTCCGTCAGCTTGAGTATGACCCCCAGTTCCATGCCGAAGTGGTCCGCGAGCGGGCATTCCCGGGGGCGGGGGCGGACCTGCTGGAGGTGGTGGCGGACTACGATCTGGGGCTTGGAACCCTGATCAGCGAGAAGGATTTTAATCTGCAGACCTCCCGCTATCGGTACGATCCGCTGGGGAGGCTTTCCGCGATCGTTCGCCCCGGCGATACGGACGCGTTTCCATCGCAGCTGTTCGATTACCGGCTCGGGGTGACCGCCCCGGGCGGCGGACTGGTCAACTACGTCGAGACCCGCCAGCTCGACCGGATGCCGGGCAGCGCGGGTCCCGAGGCACGGGACCATTATCAAATCTCCCGGCGGTACAGCGACGGTCTGGGCCGCACGCTCATGACCCGCTCCGAGGCCGAGCCGGCTCCTGGGCTCGCCGCCCCGCGGGTCGTGGTCACGGGAGCGCAACTGTTCAACGCCCGCCAGCATCCCCGGGCCACCTTGCAACCCCACTACAGCGCGGTCTCCGGCACCCTGGAGGCAGAGCTGGAGTACGAGCCCGTGGAGGCCGCCGGGTGGCGGGGCCTTTTCGACCGGAATGGCGCCGGGGTGGTGGCGGGCCTTTCCTCGGCCCCGCAGACGACGACGCTCCACGATGCGACGCTCCGGGCGATCGAGGTCCGCAACCCCGACGGAACGCGGCGGCGGACGGTCTACGAGCCGTTGCTCGTCAGGGAATTCGATGAGAACGATTCGGATCCGGCTTCGCCCCATGCCGGCACCCCCCGGGTAAGGCTTCTGGACGGTCTCGGCCGTCTTGTCGAGGTGCAGGAGTTGGCGCGGCTGGCGGATGACGGATCGCTCACCGCTGCCGTCATCCCGCGATCGACTCGGTACACCTACGATGCAAACGACCAGCTCGTCCGCTCCGTCGACCCGATGGGGAACGAGCGGCGCTTCCAGTATGATGGATTAAAGCGGCGGATCCGGCTTCAGGACCCTGACCGCGGGGAGCTTCTCCTGCGCCTCGACGATGCCTCCAACATCCTGGAGACCATCGATGCCAAGGGGCAGCGAAGCCAGTTCACCTACGACGGCCTGAATCGCCGGCTTACCGAGCGCTATCTGGATGGGAGCCCGGCCCCCGCCTGGCGCGGGCCCTCGGGTGCGAGTGCCGATGTGGTGTACCACTACGACCTGCCGGCGCCGGCCCTTGATCAGGGGAATCTCACCTCCCTGAGCGCCCAGAACACCCGGGGACGGCTCGCCTGGGTGGAGGATCGTTCAGGCGAGGAGCACACTTCCTTCGATGCCCGGGGTCGTGTGGTCTGGACGGTGAAACGGCTTCCAATGGAGCTGGGTGGAGGGGGAACCGCACTCGCGAGCTTCCGGACCGGATTTGAGTATGATGCCGCGGACCGGCTCGCCGCCGTGATCTACCCGGACGGGGACCGCGTGGAGTACGCCCACAACGAGCGGGGGTTGATCGCCGCGGCCACCGCCTCCGGAGCGGCGCCCCTGGTGGGCGGCATCCAGTACACCCCTGCTGGCCATGTGGGTCGGATGACCTACGGCAACGGGTGCACGACCGGGTATCAGTACGATGATCGCCTCCGGATCAGCGCCATCCGGGTCGATTCCCCGGGCCAGGGGCAGCCACCCCTGATGGACCTCGCGTACAGCTTCGATCCGGCGTCGAACATCCTCGGCATCGAGGACCGCCGGCCCGCATCCGCGGTTCCCGGCGGTGACCCTCGCCGGAACACCCAGTCCTTCGCCTACGACGACCTGAACCGGCTGGTCAAGGCGGCCTACTCCAGCCGGGTGCCGGCGGCGGGGGCACCCCTGGGGGAGGATCAGGGACGGCTCGATTATCGCTATGACCCGGTGGGCAACCTGTTGCGGCAGACCGCGAGCGCGGCCACCCCGTCGACTCCCGATGGCGTGGTCGACCTGGGGACCCTGAGCTACGGCGGGCTGGCAGGAACCCAGGGTCGGGTGGGACGCACTCCGACGGATCCCCCCGGCCCCCATGCCCTCACAGGGGTCAGCCAGGGGGGGAAGGGAGGCGCCCCCGTCGTCGTCCCGTATGACGCGAACGGCAACGTGACCCAGGTGGAGGAAACTCGGCTGGGGTGGGATTTCAAGGATCGGATGGTCTCCGCCGAGAGTCCGGCCATGCGCGCCGATTACCTCTACGATTACGCGGATCGCCGGGTGCTCAAGCAGGTGCAGGCAAAGGGGGGCACCGGGCCTAGGACGGCGAGCGTCGTGTTGTTCATCGACACCTATTTCGAGCTGCGGGAGGGGGTCGAGCCAGTGAAGTACCTCTGGGTGGGACCCAACCGGATTGCGCGGACGACGCGGGATTTTTCCAGCCAAGGAACCCGTGTCCAAAGAGTCCCGCTGCGTGCCGGATGGACGGCCGTGGCCTCCGAGGTCGCCGGCCCCTGGGGGGGCGGTGGGACGGGGGCAGGGGGTCCCGATCAGGCCGCGGTCTGGGATCCGACCTCGCAGCTGTTCCGGCCCCTGCTTCCCGGGGATCCGATCACCGCGGGCTCGGTCCTCTGGCTCCATTCCCCCCAGGCCGGGCTTGCCTCGATCGTGGGCGTGCGGGGGGCACCGTTCGACGGGCGATGGACCCCGGGCCCTGACTACCGTCCGGTGCCCGCCTCTTGGACCCGCTCCGGGATCGACGTCCCCACGGGGTCGGCGGTATGGATTTTCGATTCCCAGACCCAGGGCTGGAGCACCTGGTCCGACTCCCCCGTGGGGGTTCTGGCCGACCCGAAGCCGTCGTGGTGGCATGGTCAGGTGGCCTATGTCCGGTGGCCGCAGACGACGCAATGGAGCGTTCCCGCCACCGAGGACTCGATCCTTTACTATCATGCCGATCACCTGGGCTCGGCCACGCTGATGACGCAGGGGACCGGGCAGGTCGTCGAGGAAAGGGCGTACTATCCCCACGGCCTGGAGCGAAATCATCTGCTGGTGCACGGGAGTCCGGATCCGAAGGGATTCTCCCAAAAGGAAATCGATCGCGAGACCGGGTTGGCCTACTTCGAAACACGCTTCCTGAGCCGTTCCTGGGCCCGGTTCCTCAGAACCGATCCGCTGATCACCACGGTGAAGTCCGACTGGCTCACTGACCCGCAGAACGCCAATCCGTATGCCTACTGCAAGAACCGCCCGCTGAACTGTGTCGATCCCGACGGCATGGACCCGATCAGTGTGGGGGGAGGGGTCAAGATCGACCCCACGGCGCCGAATGTCAGCTTCTCGAAATCGGGTTTCAATGCCTCGGCCGACACCAGTTCGGTCAAGGCTGCCTACTCGTTCGGGGGGTACAAGGCCGATCTGCTCTTTAACTACAGCCTTTCGGCTGGCGCCGGACTCACCACCAAGGAGGGGGGGCTCCGATTCAACGTCGACTTCAAGAGCGGGACCTTCTCGATCAGCCCGACGACCCGGTATCTCAACATGAACTTCACCTACAACCCGGAATCGAAGGTCTTCTCCTTCGCCGCCGCGGGAAAGGTGGACAAGCTGAGCCTCTCGGCCGGGGTCTCCAGCGACAAGACCTTCTACGCCGGGGCGAGCTACGGGGCTCCGCTGCTCCCGTTCACCGGATCGGATGATTTCCGAAAATCGGTGACCGGGGCCGAGGCGGGGGTTCGCGATTTCGGTGCCATGGTGCCGAGCATCCGGGGCAACCCCTACACCTTCTACAACGACAACAAGGATCGCATCATGGGGGATGTCGACAAGGTCAAGGGGGGCGTCGACTCGCTCTCCAAGGTGGCCAAGCCGGTGCAGTTCGGAGCGGGGGTTCAGATTCAGGGAAGCTCCTCCACCGGGGTGAGTTTCCATGCAGGGGTGCAGGCTGCGTTTTGACGGCGAGGAGGGATTTTTCAGATATGGCGATGGATCAAGTGCGAATCAAGCAAAGCAGGCGGGTGCGACGGGGGTGGGGCCTGTTGGTCGCAGCCCTGGTGGCGTG
Organism: Verrucomicrobiales bacterium; assembly: GCA_003452185.1. Taxonomy (GTDB): domain Bacteria; phylum Verrucomicrobiota; class Verrucomicrobiia; order Limisphaerales; family UBA11320; genus UBA11320. The sequence goes on from DMJJ01000500.1 coordinate 10,805, forward strand.
GGCCACCCGCGGCGTCGGTGCGGACAAGAGCGCCCTCGGCCTCAGCGCCATCAGTCTTCCGAAGGGGCCCGGATCGATCGAGGGGCTCGGGGAATCGTTCCAGCCCTCCCTGAACACCGGCACGGCGTCGCACCGGGTTCCTGTGCGTGTCCCCCCCGGGGTGGGTGGGTTTTCCCCCGGGTTGGAGCTTCGCTACGACGGAGGCGGCGCAAACGGGCCGATCGGCTACGGATGGTCGATGGGGATTCCGTACGTCCAGCGTCGCACGGACCATGGGATGCCGACCTACGGCGAAGACCTGGGCCCATCCCGGGTCGACACCTTCATCAACCAGTCGCGCGAAGAATTGGTGCCTGTCGAGGGAGGGGATTTCTTCTGCCAGAACGAGGGCACCTTCGTTCGTTACCGATGGACCGGAGACCACTGGGAAGGAACGCGACCGGATGGAGTCCGGATGGAGTTCGGACTCACCGCGCGGGGGCGCATCTTCGATGCCGCCACCCCGGGACATGTCTTCGCCTGGCTGTTGGAACGGGAGACCGACCGGCACGGGAACGTAATCCAGTATGCCTATCGATCCTACGATTCTCCGAACGATCGGAACCAGCGCTACATTGACCGCATCACCTACGGGCCGGGGCCCGGCCCCTGGCAGAGCTATCAGGTCATCCTCTTCGGATACGAGACGAGGTCCGACTGGTTTGAGGATGCCCGTTCGGGATTCCTTGTCCGGACGGGGCACCGGCTGACATCCATCACCACGGCAACGCAGGGGCCGGTGCTTGAGGGGCACGAACTGGCCGATCACGACGGAGACGGCCTCCCCGACTCCCTCAACCGCCGGTATGACCTTGGCTACGTTGCGTATGCCGGGGCTGACAGCCATTGGTCAGTCCTGGGGAGCGTGCAGGTGACGGGGGCGGACGGCCTCAGCCGGCTTCCTGCAGCGGGCTTTGGGTATTCGCTCTGCAACCCCCCGGGGGTGATCTCCGCCGAGGGGGCCGTGGTGGCTCCCGAGAATGAGCCCCAGGTGGTGATGGACAATCCGCTGGCCGATCTCGTCGACTTGGATGGCGATGGGCTGCCGGACCTCCTTCGGACAGAGCAGGGGGGGGGAGCCCATACCCTCACACGTAACCTGGGGCTGGTGGGTGAGGGGGCGAACCGACGGATCGTCTGGTCCGATCCAATGGAGGTGCCCGCCGAGGATGGCGCGGCTTGGAACTATGGCCTTTCCCAGGACGCCACCCACCTGGCGGACATGGACGGCGACGGCATTGCGGATCTCGTCCATAAGTCGGCCGCCGGAGATGTGTTCTACTTCCGCAACCGCCCGGGCCTTGGATGGTCGGCACGGCTTCCCATGTCGGCGGAGGACACCACACCCCCCGCGCCGTTCGGCGACGTCGGCGTGCGCACGGCAGATCTCGATCTCGACAAGCGGATCGACGTTATCCAGAGCGTTGGGGACGGGGGCCTGAACGATTACCGGATCTGGTTCAATCTCGGCAACCAGTCCTACTCGCGGCCGGTCACGGTGCCGCAGGATTTCGGGTTTTCGCTGGCGGATTCCCGGGTGCAACTCAACGACCTCAACGGGGATCGGGTGCCCGACCTCGCGCGGATCGAGGCGGCAGGGATCCGCGTCACCGCGGGACTGGGCTATGGCCGCTTCGCCCCGCCCCAGTTCATCCCTCTCCCGGATGGCGCGCTGGATGACACTCAAATGGCCAGGGCCCGATTGGTCGACATCAACGGCGATGGGCTCGCGGACCTTGTGGTGGAGCGCGCCGCCCCCGGGGAGCTTTGGTATTGGCTGAACCTCGGGACCTATGCCCTTGCCCCGATGCGCCGGATCACCGGCATGCCGTTGGCCGTGGGGCCGAACGCGGTCACCCGGTGGGCCGACCTCAACGGCAACGGCACGGTCGACCTGGTGTACGCGGATCGGGATGCCTCGCCGCGCATCACCTCCGTGGATCTCGGGGAACTGCTCACCTGTGGCGGGATCCCCAACCTCCTGACCTCCATCAGCAACGGAATCGGGCGGGTCACCCTCATCGGATATGCCTCCTCGGTGCGGTATGCCCGGGAGGACGAGGTGGATGGCCACGCGTGGCCCTATCCCTTGCCATTCCCGGTGACGGTGGTCGCGGCCGTCACGAACCTCGACTCGCTGGGCCACGCCTATCGATCCGAGTTCCGCTACCACGATGGCTACTATGATCCGGTGGAGAAGCAGTTCCGCGGGTTCGCCCGGTCGGAGGAGCTCCAAGTGGGGGACGCCGCCGCTCCGACGCTGGTGCGGGAGGCGACGTTCGACGTCGGGCAGGCGTTTGCCGCGATGAAGGGTCGCCAGCTGCGCATCGTGGAACGGGGGGAGGGGGGAGGGGAATTCCATCGTGAGGAGACCGCCTGGATCCTTCCCCCGAGCTTGCTTTCCATCGGCACCAACGGCGTCGAGGTGCGCTTCGCTCACGAGGTCTCCAAGACCAGCCTCATCACGGAGCAGGGGCAGGGGACGCCGGTCACCACCCTCACCGAAATGACGGTGGACCGGTTTGGCAACACGACCGAGCTCGCGGAGCAAGGGGTGGTGGCAGCCGGGGATCCGTTGGCCGGAAAGGATGAACGGATCCACCGCACCACCTTCGCCATCGACACCAACCGCTGGATCCTGCGGCTGCCGAGCCGGGAGGAGATCCTGGATGGAACCCGCAAGGTGATCTCGCGGGCTGACTACTACTACGATGATGAATCGTTCTCGGCCGGGAACCCCGGCCTGGTGAGTGCGGGCAACCTCACCCTCAAGCGGGAGTGGGTCAACCCCGCCACCGATGGGACAACGCTCGACACCCTCCGGGCACGATACGACACATACGGAAACCGCCTCCTGGCGCTGGATGGCCTGGGGCAGGTCCAGGGGGGGGTGGTGAACCTCTCCGCCGGACATGCCCGGGAGTTTGCCTATGATCCCCAGCTCCGCCTGTTCGTCACCCGGGAAACCATTCACGTCGGCGGTGGAGCCCCAGCTCTGACGGCCCTGGCCACCTTCGACTGCGGCTTGGGGGTGATCACCTCCTCGACTGATTTTGACGGACACACCCAGAAGATGCGGAACGACCCGTTCGGGCGGCTCGCCGCGGTGATTCACCCCGGGGATGACGCCGCGTTTCCGAGCGAGGAGTTCGAATATGTCATGGCCCTCCCGTTCGGGAGCTCGGGGTTGGTGAACTACATCGAGAGCCGGGAGTTGGATCGCACTCCGGGGAGCGCGGGGCCGGTTCACCGCGATCACTACGTCCTGCGTCGGGAGTATTTCGACGGGATGGGCCGCCCCCTGATGAAGCGCGAGGAGGCCGAGTCGGCCAGCCCCGGCGGGGCGCCGAGGGTCCTGGTGCGCGATGCCGTGTTGTTCAATGCGCGGATGAAGATCGGCACCACCCTTCAACCCCACTTCGCCTCGGCAGCCGCCGGGGCAACGCTGGATGCCCAGCTTGGCTTCGAGTCGATCGAGGCCCCCTCGTGGCGCGGACTCTTCGAGGAGAAGGGCCAGTACACCCCGCTCGGGTTGGCGGCGGCCCACAGCCTTCGCTCGGAGCTGGATGCCCTCCTGCGGTTTGTCCGCGTGATCCAGCCCGACGGAAGCACGTTGCTCACCCGCTATGAACCGTTGGTGACCGTCGAGTTCGACGAGAACGACTCGGATCCCCTCTCCCCGGCCTTCGGAACCCCGATCCGCCATCGCACCGACGGCCTTGGGCGCCTTGTGGAGGTTCAGGAGCTCACGCGACTTGGGGACACGGGCGAGGTCGGCGCAACCCCTCACGCCTGGGTGACGAGCTACGAGTACGACCCAAACGACGAGATGACCGCATGGACCGACTCGCAGGGAAACCGCCGCGAGATGGCGTACGATGGGCTGCGACGACGGACCCGGCTCAGCGATCCTGAGCGTGGCGTGACTCAATTTGATCACGATGCCGCGTCGAACCTCGCACGCCGGGTCGATGCGCGACAACACGAGATCCACTACTCGTACGATGGTGCAAACCGCCTCTTAACGGAGGATTACCTCGATGATGACGCCGCCGATTTCTCCTATCACCGGCACCCGACCGTCCGGTTTCACTACGATGGAGACCGCGTGGATGCGCTGGATCTGGGGGATGGTACCCGGGGGACGAGCCGCAATACCGGAGGGCGCCCCTCCTGGGTCGAGGATCCGACCGGAGAGGAGCATTTCGACTATGACGACCGGGGCCGGATTGTCGCCACCGTTAAGCGGGTGCGTCATCCCGGTACCGGCGTGATGGAATCCTACACCACCCGCCATACCCTGGATCCCATGGGACGACTGCTCCGCTTGGGGTATCCGGACGGGGACGCCGTGGACTACCGGTTCAATGCCCGAGCCCTGGTCTCCCGTCTGGTCGGGGTTGTGGACTCGATCGATTACACCCCCTCGGGGCAACACCGGGGGGTCGTGTTTGGAAACGGGCTGCGCTCCGCCTGGACGTTCGATGCCCGCCTTCGGCTTGACCGCTGGGTGGTGACCCCTGCCGGGGGTGGCGGGGATCCCTGGCTGGACTATCGGCATACGTTCGACGCCGCCTCGAATCTCACGGCTGTGGAGGACCTCCGACCCGAGTCCGTCGCCCCCGCCGGCGATCTGCGTCGGAACTCCCGCCGCTACGGGTATGACGATCTAAACCGTCTCCGAACGGTGGCCTATTCCCATGAGGCCCCCGGAGCCTCGTTCACGGCGGCTTCAGGCATTGAGTACCGGAACGACCGGATCGGGAATCGGCTCGCCGTCCTGACCAACGGGGATCCCGGCGGCGGGATCGTCCCCTCGAGGAGCCAATTTGGCGGAAGCCAGGGGGCTTGGAATCGAAACGGCCGTGCAGCCGGGGAAGATCCCGGACCTGAGGCCCTCACCAGTGTCGCCCCGGGCGCGGGGGGCCCGGGGGGCGTCACCTGGAGCTACGACGAGAATGGGAACGTCCGTTCCAACGGGACCCAGCGATTGACCTGGGATTTCCGCGACCGGCTCGTTCGGGTCGAAGGGCCCCTCGGGACCACCGAGTTTGGCTATGACCACGCGGGCGTCCGTGTCTGGAAGCGGCATGTGCCGGCGGCCGGGGCTGGGGTGCCGGACCGCGTTGTGATCCTGTACCCGAGCCGTTACTTCGAGGTGCGGGATGGGGAGCAACCGGTGAAGTACGTCTGGAACAGCGAGCAGCGGGTCGCGCGTGTGGTTGGGTCCATCACCCAGGGGAGCCTGCGGGTGCAGCGGTTGCGCCTCGTCCCCGGATGGAACCTGGTCGCGGCCGCCGTGGGCGTGGGGCCGGGATGGGAGACAAACCCAGGCGCAGACTCGATCCAGGGGCTCGTCCGCTGGGATGCCTCCGCACAGGGATGGATCCCCGTGGCGAAGGGGAATCCGGTGCCGGCCGGCGAGGTGCTCTGGATGCACTCCTCCGTCCCGCAGACGTTCGCCTGGCAGGGAACCTATCAGGATCCTCTCCCCGCCGGTGGAGGGTCGCCGGGTCCGGTGTTCGTGGCAGGCCCCGGCTTGGAGGCTCTGCCGTTGGACTGGATGCAGGCTGCTTCCTACACGATCTGGGGATGGATGCCCTCGGGGAACTCCTGGTGGGTGAAGGAGGCGGGTGGCCTGCCGGCGGCGACTCCGATCCCCACGGCGCTCCCTCCGGGGGGAGTTCTGTTTCTCCAGGGGGAGGGATCGTTCGCGCTCCCGCTGCCTCCGCCCGCCGACCGGATTCACTACTACACGTCAGATGCTCTTGAGTCCTCCACCCTCATCACCGATGCCGCGGGAGCCCTCGTGGAGGAAATCGCCCTCCATCCGTTTGGCGAGGTTCGCCAGAGGACGACCCGGGTCGCCGGTGCGGAGCCGGAGCCGTACCTGTTTGTGCAGAAGGAGCGGGATCGCGAGACGGGGTTCGATCAGTTTGGTGCCCGCTACCTCGCCTCGACCTCCGGCCGGTTTCTCTCCGTCGACCCTGTCGGAAGCGGGCTCGAACCCCCCTCGCCTGAGGCCAAGGCGTTGTTCTGGGGACACCCCCAGGCCCAGGCCGCCTATGCCTACGGAGGGAACAATCCCCTCCGGTGGGTGGATCGCATGGGACGCGACATCACCACGCCCCTCGGCAACCGAACCCAGAACAAGCAGGCCGACGGCAGCGTCATCGTGGACGTCAAGGGGGTGAAGGTGCAGGTGATGCAGGATACCAAGGTGAATTCCCTGCCCGATGGCAAGAGCGCCAACACCGGGCCCGACATCAAGGTCAGCATCCGGAACGGAGCCGTGAAGGTGACCCTCAAGCTTCAGACCAAGTACAAGGATGGGACCGACCCGGATTCCAAGTCAGGGTACGGCCGGGGCACCACGGACGATGACAAGAAGGCCGGGAACACGACCCTTAAGTTCCACGAGGGGCAGCACGGGGTCGACTTCCTCGACTGGCTGGAGAAGAACCCGCCACCGGTCGCGGATGGAGCCACCGTCACGAAGGAAGAAGCTGGAAAGCTCCGCGACAAAATCAAGGAGTGGAAGGAGAAGTTCAAGGACTACACCGAGACGAAGACCGACTGCGTGGGGAACAAGGAACCGGGGTGCCCCTCAACGCCAGCCGCCAGCAAGTGATCGGGGTCACTGTGCCCTTGTGTCCTCCTGGAACCGGAAGGCCGGTTGTCCCGTGAGGTCACTGCTCAGGAGCGAGGGGCACCAGTACTTCTCCACGTGCTCGACCACGAGGTCGGTGCCCGTGAAGTGATCGACGCGGGGCTTCATCCGGTGGTCATACATCGTGTCGGTCATGTCGCGGATGAGGGCCACCTCCTTTCCCTCGTGCACCATCTGGCGGATCCCGAATGGGCGTCCCAGGACGCACATGTTGAGGTGCACCCCCATGATCAGGATGTGATTAATGCCCCGGCGTTGAAGGAGGTTCCAGGTCTCCTGGCCGTTGTCGGTGATGGCATCCCGGGGACCGATCTCCAGCGTGCGGATCTGGCGGGTCCAGGCTTCCCGGATCGTGCATTTGACTGGGCAGTCGCACCCCATGTCGGAGTCGTCGATGGGGAGCCCCTTTTCGCGGGCCGGATCGGGCCAGCACCAGGCCGTGCCCCACCGTTCTGAGGTGGAGAGGGGCTTGGGGGTCGGGGCAAACGGGGCGTCGAGGGCCAGCTGTCGCTGGGGGGTGCCGTTGTAGAACCCCACCACGCTGCTCGGGGAGTGG
>DMJJ01000496.1 GCA_003452185.1 Verrucomicrobiales bacterium
TCTTTTTCGGGCCCCCAAGGCCTCACAAGGCCCGCCTCTCCTCTGCGCGAGGGATCGACGCGACCTCCCGCCGGCAGCTTCCCGCCCCCCACGCCTCCCCTGTCCGCCAGCACCCCGGCCCCCACCCCGGTGGAATCGCCCCCGCTCCGCGGCCCTCCTGGCATAGGGAACTTCCCTATGCCCATCGGGGTGGTTGCCCGACCTCAATCGGCTGCGACTCCAATTCTCGGGGAAAGGCGATAAGCGTATGTTGTCCTCGTTGGCGACAACTGAAGAGCGCCAGAAACTGCGAAGGAAACTGCAATGAACGCAAACGAGACCCTGGTTGACACGCTGGCGAAGAGCCCCCTTTACCGTGAGTTTGAGGCCGCCTACACCGAGGCGACCGGCCTTCCGGTGACGCTTCGCCCCCTGGAGACATGGCAACTTCCGTTGCATGGCAAGAAACGGGAGAACGGGTTCTGTGGGTTGATGGCAGAAAAGAGCCGGACCTGCGCCGCCTGTCTCCAGATGCAGGAGAAGCTTTGCCAGGCCGCGGTCGAGCAGCCCCACACGCTCACCTGCAACTACGGTCTCTGCGAAACGGCCGTTCCTGTGCGGCTGGGGACCGAGTGCATCGGGTATCTGCAGACCGGGCAGGTGATGCGCCAGAAGCCGACCCGGGCCCAGTTCGAGAAGGTGGCCCGTGAGTTCCAGGAGATGGGCCACGACATTCCGCAGGACCGGCTTGAGGAGCTCTATTTTGCGACGCCGATCGTCACCTCCAAGAAGCTTGAGAGCGCCACGCAGCTTCTTCGCATCTTCGCCGAGCACCTTGCCATCAAGAGCAACCAGATTGCCGTGCAGACGCAGAACACCGAGCCCCCCGTCATCACCCGGGCCCGGAAGTACATCCAGGAGCACCAGGATGAGGATCTCTCGCTAGGCCAGGTGGCCCGCGCGGTCAACACCAGCACCTTCTACTTCTGCAAGCTGTTCAAGCGGGCCACGGGCCTCCACTTCACGGAGTACGTCTCCCGGTCCCGCATCGAGAAGGCCAAAAACCTCCTCCTCAACCCGAACCTGCGGATCAGCGAAATCGCTTTCGCCGTCGGGTTCCAGTCCCTCACCCACTTCAACCGGGTCTTCAAGAAGGTGCTTGGCGAATCCCCCACCCAGTACCGGCGCCGCCTTCCCCGCTGAGAGAGGCTGAGGCGCCCCTCCGCGGCTCGCGCGGTAATCTGCTGTTCAAACCTCGCGCGGCCGTATAGGCATCCGGAGTGGCCAACAGAGACGCAGCGCGCCCCGAGGGGACCGACCCGACGATTGGCATGGCCCGGCAGATCCTCGAGAACTCGCCGGACCTGGTGGCGCTCCTCAAGGCGGGCCGCGTTGCCTATCTGAACCCGGCGGGGGCGCGCCTGCTCGGCGCTTCCACCCCGACCGGGCTGCTCGGACAGCCGTGGCGCGAGGCGTTCGCCCTCGACGGCCCCCGCGACTCCCTCCGACGCCTCGATCTTGAGGAAGGGCCCCTCTCCTCCCCGCTCACCTTCGAGGCCCGGCTGCTGGGGCCCGGGGGCTCCTCCATCGAGGTCGAGGTGCGGGCGCTCCCCTTCCACGATCCCGGGACTCCCGCCCTCCAGCTCATCCTCCGCGACATCACCGACCGGCGTCGCGCCGAGCAGCGGATGCTCGCCACCCTCAAGGAGCTGAACGACGTCAAGGCTGCGCTCGATGAGCATTCCATCGTGGCGGTCACCGACGCCGCGGGATCGATCACCTACGCGAACGACAAGTTCTGCAGCATCTCGAAATATTCACGCGGGGAGCTCCTGGGCCAAAACCATCGGATCATCAACTCGGGCCACCATCCGCGGGAGTTTTTCATCGAACTCTGGAAGACCATCGCCTCGGGCAGGGTCTGGCGCGGCGAGCTTCTCAACCGGGCCAAGGACGGGAGCCTCTACTGGGTCGACACGACGATCTTTCCCTTCCTCAACTCCGCCGGGCGCCCCATCCAGTATGTGGCCATCCGGACCGACATCACCCGTCGCAAGGCGGACGAGGAGCGGCTGGCCCTCTACGCCCAGGAGCTGGCCGAGAAGAACAAGGAGCTCGAAACCATCGTCTACGTGGTGTCCCACGATCTGCGGTCGCCTCTGATCAACGTTCTGGGCTTCAGCCAGGAGCTCGCCCGCTCGGTGGCCGAGCTTCGCGAGCGATCGCCCCGTCTCGAGGGTCGTCCGTTCACGTACACCGCATGGTCCGATGTCCTCGATGAGGCAATCCCCCGCTCCATCAAATTCATCCAGGCCGGGGCCACCAAGATGGACTCCCTGCTCACCGGGTTCCTCAAGTTCTCGCGCCTCGGGCGGATGGCCCTCCAGATCGCCCCGACCGACCTCAACCCCGTCCTGTCGGGGGTGGTTCAGGCAATGCGGTTCCAGCTCGAGCAGGTGGCTGCCTCCGTGACCCTCGAGCCCCTCCCTCCCTGCCTGGGGGATGCGACCCATCTTGCGCAGGTCTTCGCCAACCTCCTCGACAACGCCCTCAAGTACCGCGACCCGACCCGCCCCCTGGAGATCCGGATCGATGGCGAGCGCCGCGGGCCCGAGGTGGTTTACCGGGTGCGGGACAACGGCCAGGGAATCGCCCCGGCCCATCAGGGGAAGATTTTTGAGATCTTCCACCGCCTGAACCCCGGCGCCACCCCTGGCGAGGGGCTGGGGTTGACGATTGCCCAGCGGATTCTGGAGCGCCAGAAGGGGCGGCTCTGGGTGGAGAGCGAGGTGGGGGCCGGGAGCACCTTCTTTGTTTCCTTGCCGGCGCCTCCAGGGGCTCCCTAGGCTGGGCAAAAGGCCGAAAAGCATGCCGACATCCCCGGTTATTCTGATTGTGGACGACGACGAAGGGCACCGCTACCTCGTCCAGCAGAACCTCAAGCGCGGGGGCCTGCAGGCCCCGCTCCAATGCTTCGAGGACGGTCAGGCGATCCTCGACTTTCTGTTCGCACGCGGGCCCGGCCCGCATCGCACCCAGGGGGAATCCTACCTCCTGCTGCTCGACATCCGGATGCCCAAGGTGGACGGGATCGAGGTGCTTCGCCAGGTGAAGGCCGATCCTGAGCTGCGGAAGCTCCCGGTCATCATCCTCACCACCACGGACGACCCCCGGGAGGTGCTCCGATGCCACGAGCTCGGGTGCTCGGTCTACATCCAGAAGCCGGTGAGCTACGACAAGCTCGCCGACGCCGTCCGCCAGCTCGGGGTTTTCATCAACCTGTTGATCGTCCCCCCCGTCACCGGCACCCATGGCCGAGAACCCGTCCAGTGAGACCCCGCGGCCAGGATCGGTGATCCTGATCGTCGACGATGACGAAGGGCTCCAGCACCTCATCGGAGGCTCGCTTCGCAGGGAGGGGCACACCATCGCCACCGCGGGAAGCGGGCGTGAGGCGCTCCAGTGGCTGGGCACCCACTCGGCCGACCTGCTGCTGGTCGACCTGAAGCTGGCCGACATCCAGGGGCCTGAGCTCGTGGCGCGGCTTCTGGAGGTGGGCCGGGCGATCCCCTTCATCACGATCACGGGGCAGGGGGACGAGCGGGTCGCGGTCGAGATGATGAAGCAGGGGGCCCTCGACTACCTGGTCAAGGATGTCCGGTTCCTCGAGATGCTTCCCACGGTCGTCCGCCGGGCCCTGGACCAGCTTGGCCGCGACACCAAGCTCGCCGCTGCGGAGGCGGCTCTGGAGCGGGAGCACACCTTTACGGCCGCGATCCTGGAGACCGTCGGAGCCCTGGTCGTCGTGCTCGATGTCTCGGGTCGGATCGTGCGATTCAACCGGGAGTGCGAGCAGGTGACCGGCTTCCGGGCGGAGGAGGTCATGGGCCACGTCTTCTGGGAGCGGCTCGTGCCGGCGGAGGAGGTCCCCGCGGTTCGCCGCGTCTTTGATCACCTGGTCGCCCTTCGCATCCCGAGCCAGCACGAGAACCCATGGCTCACCCGGGACGGGGCCCAGCGACTGATCTCCTGGTCCAATACCGTGCTCCTGGCCACCGACGGGAGCGTCCAGTATGTGATCGGGACAGGGATCGACCTGACCGAGCGGAAGGCCCTTGAGAAGGAAATCCTCGAGATCAGCGACCGGGAGCAACGGCGCATCGGGCATGACCTCCACGACAGCCTGGGCCAGCAGCTCACGGCCCTTGAGCTCCTGAGCCAGGCGCTCGTCGGGAAGCTCAAGACTGCCGCCCCGGCCCTGGTCGAGCCCTCCCGCGAGATCTGCCGCCAGATCCAGTACACGATCCGCACCACGCGGCTTCTCTCCCACGGCCTGAGCCCCGTCCCCCTCGGGGACGACGGCCTGATGACCGCCCTGGGGGAGCTTGCCGCGGGATCCGACAGCCTCGGGGAGACTCGCTGCGAGTTCCAGTGCGTCGGGAATATCCTCGTCCCGGATGCGACGGTCGCGTCCCACCTGTACCGGATCGCCCAGGAGGCGGTGAACAATTCGCTCAAGCACGGCCGCGCCACCCAGATCCGGATCACCCTCCGGGACGACCCGGACCAGTACATCGTTGCGGTGGACGACAACGGGCGGGGCCTTGGGATCCCCCTCTCCCCCCAGGCCGGCATGGGACTCCGAATCATGCGCTACCGGGCCCGGCTCATCGGAGCCGAGCTCGACCTCGAGTCCGGGCCCTCCAAAGGGGTCCGCATCACCTGCAAACTCCCGAAACGAAAATGAAACCCCGGAGCCCCAAGTCCCAACCCGCCCCCGCTCCGGCAGCCGATCCTCCTGTCGCGGCCCCGGCTCCCAAGCGGATTCTCCTGGTCGACGACCACCCCATGATGCGCATGGGGATGGCCCAGCTGATCGCGGGCGAGTCCGGGCTCGTCGTCTCGGCCCAGGCGGGGGATGCCTTGCAGGCGCTCGCGGAGCTCGCCAAGGGGTTGCCCGATCTTGTGATCACCGACCTCACGCTGCCGGGCAAGGGGGGACTGGAGCTGATCAAGGATGTGCAGGCACTCTACCCCTCGGTCCCGGTGCTGGTCATCTCGATGCACGATGAGCTGCTGCACGCCGAGCGGGCGCTGAGGGCCGGAGCCCGCGGCTACCTGATGAAGGAGGCGGGCGGGGAGAAGATGATCGTCGCCATCCGCCAGGTTCTCTCCGGGCAGGTGTACGTCAGCGAGCGGATGTCCGCCCGGATCCTCGACGCCCTCTCGGGCCGGCGCGGACGCGGATCGAGCTCCCCGATCGACCTCCTGAGCGACCGGGAGTTCGAGGTGTTCCAGATGATCGGACAGGGCCGGAGCACACGCGAGATCGCAGAGACCCTCCACCTCAGCCCCAAGACCGTCGATGTCCACCGGGCCCACATCAAGGAGAAGCTCCAGCTTCGGGATGCCACCGCCCTCGTCCGCCACGCCGTCCGATGGGTCGAAACCCAGAACGCCGGCGGGGATGTGATCCCTCCCACGGGATGACCCGGCCGGGTCCCTTTTCCGGCTGACGGCGGAGCGGGCGATCCTGCTTCCGCTCCCCCCCGCTCCTTTGGCAGACTGGCGTCCGTGGGCATCAGCGCGAAGCAATTCTCCGACCTCCAGGAACGGGTCCGCGGCGTCCGCCGTAAGGAGGCGGCTGTGGCGACCCCTCCGCGCCGCTACGAAACCATCCTCGGGATCGACCCTTCGCTCCGGGGCACCGGGTACGGAATCCTCCGGCTCGCAAAGCCCCACGACACCGCCGTCGTCCATGGGACCATCTCATGCCCCGCGGGCTGGGAGCGCTCCCGTTGCCTGGTGCGGATCGCCGAGCACCTCCGCGCCGTGATCCGCGAGCACCAACCCGAGGTCTGCGCCATCGAGGGCCTTTTCTTCGCCCAGAACCTCCAGACCGCCCTCATCATGGGGGAGGCCCGCGGGGCGGCCCTCGTGGCCGCCGCCGAGGCGGGGATCCTGGGCTGCATGCCCTCGCTCAACGCCCGCACTCCGCAGAAGTTCCGCGAGGACCTCGAGTGGATCCGCGCGCGGACGGATCGGCCGATCGGGATCAACCTGACGCTGGG
>DMJJ01000172.1:0-6399 GCA_003452185.1 Verrucomicrobiales bacterium
TTGATGAAGGCCGCCCCGCCCAGGCCGGCCATGGTGAGCTGGAAGTTGAACTTGTCGGCGAGGAATTTGGGGGTCCAGAAGAGGAACACCCCGGCGACCGAGTTGGCCCCCGCAAAGACGAGCATCAAGAGCAGGGCCGTGGGGGTGCGAAACACATCGGTGGCCGCCGTCCGGAGGGCGATCCCGAGCGGCTCCCGCACCGGGGGGGCCTCGAGCTCGCTCGCCCCCCGAGCCGGTTCGCGCAGAAAACGGTAGAGGAGGAGGCCGAGCAGGAATCCGCACCCGCCGAAGACGTAGAACCCGTAACGCCACCCGTGCTGGACGGCGAACCAGGCCCCGAGCCAGCTCCCGAGGATCGTCCCTGCATAGACGCTCGATTGGTGTGCTGCCATCGCCCGGGAACGGGTCCGGGGGGAATGGTAGTCGCTGACGAGCGCCATGGAGGCCGGGAAGTAAAAGGTCTCGCCGAATCCTTCCAGCGCCCGCACCCCGACGAAGTGCCAGAGGCGGCTGCAGGCTCCGGTGGTCATGGTGACGAAACTCCAAAAGAGACACCCCCCCAGGATGAGGTCCTTGCGTCGGAAGCGATCGCAGATGAACCCGGCGAACGGCGCCCCGGCGGCGTAGACCCACATGAAGGCCGATCCGATGAGCCCCAGCTCCGACTCCGAGAACCCGAATTCCTGCTGGAGCGGCTTGGAGACGGCGCTGATCGCCTGGCGGTCGGCGTAGTTGAAGAAGCAAACCCCCCAGAGCATGAACACCACCCACCAGGCGTAGCGCGAGGCGGGTTTTCCAGGCGGCGGGGCGGGGGTCAGCCGAGGAGGTTCCATTCGCTATAGAGCCTTCGGAACTCGGCGATCATCGCCTCCAGCCGGGCCTTGGAGGCGGCGGAGACGAGGTGCTTGGGATGCCCGATCGGCAGGCCGCGGGCGGCAATCGTCGCCGCGATGTTGTACGGGAACTCGATCTTCCCGATCAGGTCCGAGACCACCGCAAGGCGGGCCGCGTCCGGGATCTGGTCGCGGGTCTTGCCGGCCTTCACCGCCCGGTAGGTGTTCACGACCAGGTCGGCCAGCCCGTTGGAGAGCCCGCTCACGGCACCCGTGACCCCCAGGGCCATGGTTTCGGGGAGCAGGGTGTCGGAACCGGTGATGACGACAAAGTTCTTCTTCCGCCCCAGGGCCAGGAGGTCCTTGTGGTATTCGAAGTCCCCACCGCTCTGCTTGATGCCGAGCATTGGAACGCGGTCGGCCACGGCGGCAATGGTCTCGAGGTCGATCTTGTAGCCGGCCCGTTCCGGGAAATTGTAGAGGAAGAGCGGGAGTTGGGCCGCCTCGGCGGACCGGATGAAAAACTCCTGCTGGTCGGCAGGGGAGAGGGGGTAGTAGTAGGGGGCCATCAGGGAGATGGCGTCCGCCCCGGCGCTCCGGGCGAACCGGCCGAGATCCGCCACGACGCGGGGGCGTATGTCGGTCACGTTTGCCAGGATGGGGAGCTCCCCCGAGTGGCGGCGGGCTGCTTCCAGGACCCGCTTCCGCTCGGAGATCTCGAGATGCGGGAATTCCCCCGTGGTCCCCAGCACCATGAAACCGGTCGCCCCGCAGCGGGCGGTGAAATTCATGATCTCGGCCATCTCGGACTCAAGGAGGCAGCCTTGGGAATCGGTCGGGATCCAGATGGCGGGGAAGACCCCTTCCTGCAGACGACGGGACTTTTCGGTAACAACGATGGAGCTCACGTGTGAGCTACGAATACCCCCTAAGTCGCGAGCAAACAACAGCTAAGATTGGCGCGGGCGCGCGCACCCAACAAAAAGCCGGATCCCGCGCCCCGCAGGGCATCGGGATCCGGCTTGAAAGGGGCCGGACGGCCGGGATCAGCTCCGGGCGGCGAGCTTCTTCTCGACGGGGCTCTCGTCGAGGACGATGTACTTCGGGAGCCCACCCTCCTGCGGAACCTTCACCTCACCCTCGATCAGGGGGCGGGCGTATTCCACGAACTTCTCGTTCGGAAGGAAGCCATCCTCCGAGAGCCACTCGCGGGGGATGAGGTGCTCCACGTTGGCGATGTCGCCCAGGGGCTGGAGGTCGGTGTTCCACCGGTAGGGGGAGCTGGAGCTGCGAACCAGCTTCACCATGACGCCGCTCTGGCCATCCACGGCGGCACGGACGCCCGCGGCGCCGCAGGCGGCGGACTCCTGGATGTCGGTGGCGCTGGCGTAGTGACCGGCCGCGCGCTGCGCGTAGCCGAGCTTCACCGTGCGGGTCTTGGTGCCGAGCTTCGAGGTGATCAGCTTGCCGAGGTTGTCGGCGGCACCCGAGAGGACGGCGTGCCCGAAGGCGTCGAGCTGCGACTTGTCGGCCGCGATCTCCTCACCCTTCTCATTCTTGACCCCTTCCCCGACGACCACGACGCAATACTTGAGGGCATCCACGGTCTCCTTCACCTTGGCGAGGAACTTCTCCTCATTCACCGGGATCTCGGGGACCAGGATGATGTGCGGGGCATCGTTCGGACCCCGGCGGGCCAGGACGGTCCCGGCGGCGATCCAGCCGGCGGCGCGACCCATGACCTCCACAAGGCAGCACGCCCCGTCGTCGGTGGCCATCGCGCTGACATCGAGGGCGATCTCCGCGACCGTCGCCGAGTTGTACTTTACCACGGAGCCGTAGCCCGGGCAGTGGTCGGTGTGGGGGAGGTCGTTGTCGATGGTCTTCGGGATGCCGATCACCCGCATCTCGTAGCCGCGCTTCTGGGCCTCGAGATGAATCTTGTGCGCCGTGTCCTGGGAGTCATTTCCCCCGGCGTAGAAGAAGTACCGGATGTTGTGGGCCTGGAAGACCTCAAAGAGACGGTCCATGTCCCGGGCTGCCTGCTCCGGCTTCTTCTTGAAATCGATCTTGTACCGGCAGGTGCCAAGGGCTGCGGCGGGGGTGTATTTCAGCCCCTCGATCGTCTTGGCCTTCTCATCGTTCAGGTCGATCAGCTCCTCGTTCAGGATTCCCAGGATCCCGTTCAAGCCTCCGTAGATCTCCTCAATGAATTCGTGACGGCCGGCTTCAAGAATGACGCCTGCAACGCTCGCGTTAATTGCCGCAGTGGGGCCGCCCGATTGGGCGACCAACAAGTTTCCAACGAGTTCAGCCATAAATATCTAATGCAGGTTTCCTCGCGCACGTCTCTCCGGCCTCGGCCGAGCACCAACCTGCTTGGTTCAAAGTTAGGCGGGTGACACTGCCAATCAGCCATGGCCCTGTCAAAGGCGATTTCGGGGCAAATCGAAACCCGGGCAAGAGCTGCCGGGTCACGGGAGGATGAAGTGGTTGGTCCTGACTCCGATGGATCGGACCACCCTCTGAAGCTGGGGAGAGGTGGTCTCCATGAGGGTGCCGCTGTTGAACAGGAGGTTGCCGGTCTGTTCGCCCGCCTCCCAGGTCTGGTGACCGGGAGCCCCCGGGGTGGGGGAGGCCCACTGAAGCTCTGACCGGCCATCCACCCAGATCTCCCCCGTGGTGGCATCGGGGGTGGGGGAGAGGGTTCGGTCGCCCGCCAGCACCTGGTTCCGGGCCCCAAGGGTGGCGCTCACGTTGACGAAATAGCTGATCGCGGAGTCCTCCAGGGTGGAAATCGTTGCCTTCCGGTGGCGGATCGGGTCGACGGGGCAGAGCAGCACCCGGGCGTTCCGGAGGGTGTTGGTGAGGGACCGGAAATGGGGCGCCGCCTGCCCTCCCGGGATGGATTCGAGGCTCCCCCCTTCGCGCATCGAAACCTGCCACGGAAGCCGCCCGGCGTGGTCCGTGGCGAAGTCTTGGAAAGCCATCCAAATCTGCTGCAGGTTCTGCTGGCACTGAAGCGGGTTCCCCCGGGCGGCCTTCTGGGCCTCGCGGAGTCGGCTGAGCCCGACCCCCGTGAGCAGGAGGAGGGTGGCCAGGACTACGCACATCTCCAGAAGGGTAAACCCGTGGAGTCCGGAAAATGGGGTCCCCCGCCTGAAGAAGGGGTTCCAGGCAGCCGCGGGGGCCGGAGTCCGAGTCCGCATTCCAAAGATTCGACAAGCGTCCCGCCGGGATGTCACGGCGGCCGGGCGATTTGGTGCTGTCCTTGTGCCGCTGGGTCTCGTCTACTTTCCGCGACTCTTCACCGGGGCTTTTCCTCCCCGTCGAGGAGCCTTTGGCTTTGTCCCCCATGGCGCCCGAATCCAGTCTTCCCCCGTGCGAACCCCGGTCTGTGGGCCGGGAGGAGCTCCCGACCCGGGGTCTCGCGCATCCCGGCCCCTCCGGCGGGGATTCGCTGAGCCCGGCGGCCTGGGGGTGGGGGGAGATCCTGCGGCACCCGTTGCCGGGGCTTGCCCACTCCCGGGCGACGCGGTTCTGGGTTAGGTTTCTGCTCGGGGTTTTTCGGGGGCGGGTCCTGGAGGTCCGGGGGCTTTCCCATCTCGTCGATCCCCCGGGCCCGTTCATCCTCGCGTTGAACCATAGCCAGCGGCCGGAGGCGTTGCTGGTGCCCGCGCTCGTGGCGTTTCTTCGGAAGGGTCGCCTCGTTCGGTTCATGACCGACTGGCTGGTGCTGCTCTATCCGGTGGTGGCCCAGGTGGTCCTTCTCCACGGTCCGATCATTGTGACACGGAAGGAGGCGCGTCCCCGTTGGTTGAACCGGTTTCGACGTCGTTACGAGAGCCCGGTTCCCCCGTTCGACCAGGCGGCTGCCATTCTGGCCGAGGGGGGGTGCGTGGGGGTGTTTCCTGAGGGAACGATGAACCGGGATCGTCGTCGCCTCCTGAGAGGCTATGGCGGGGTGGCCCAGCTCTCCCTCTCCACCGGGGTGCCGGTGGTGCCGGTGGGGATTCGATTTCCGAGAGGGGAGGGCGCGGGGCCGATCCGCGACCGGGAGCCGTTCGTCATCGAGTTCGGCCCCCCGCTGATGCCGCCCGCGAACGCGGGTCGGGAGAGGCCGCAAGTCTCCGAGATTCGTGATTGGCATGCTCAGGTCATGCAGGCAATCTCCCGGTTGTCCGGCAAGCAATGGGCTCCGGAAAACCAGAGGACCCGATATGTCGCTTAAAGACCACCTGACCATGAGTGTGATCCGCGTCGAGGACGACGCCGGACGCGAGCAGGCACTCTCCGTGATGCGGGCGATCTACCGGGACGAGAAAAACTGGGTCCGGGCCGACGAAAAGCTCGTCAACCTGGATGATGTCGGGGATGAGGGGGTCTCCTGGTTCGTGGTCCGGGTGGGGCCCCGTCCGGTGGCCGTGCTCCGGGTTCTCTACAACCTCCCGATCGACCTCTACCGTCACTACGGGTTCAAGATGACCCGGCCTGGATTTGACTTGGAGTCGTTCCTTCGCGACAACCGGATCGCCGAGATCGGCCGCTTTGCCGTGCTACCCGAGTTTCGGAAGCACATTCTGGTGGTTGGATCCCTCATGCGGGCCGCGGTCAAGGAGACCATCGAGCGGGATTACACCCACTACATCACCGATGTCTTCGAGGGGGAGGCCAACAGCCCGTACGATTTTCACCGCAGGGTGATGGGGTTCCAGACCGTCGCCACCCACGATACCGGCGAGCTGAACTGCCCCTGCCGGCGCATCACGATGTTGCTCGACTTGAGGGAGGCCTACCTCCGGCTTCGCAAGGAGGGAAAGTGGGTTTTCCGCTTCCTGACCAAGGAATGGGGCGAACAGCACCATCGGGCTCTCCTTCCGGAGGCCGCCCCGCAGCTCTCCTCCGTCGAGGGCTGAGCCGGGTGTCCGGTCGGCCCCGCGCCCGTCCGAGCTCTTCCCGCCATGGCCCGCCCCGTCGTCACCCTCGGAACGATTCTCCTCCTGCTCTGGGTCTGGGGTCCCACCCCGGGGCTCCAGGCCATGGATGCGCGCGTCCGCACCCAGGGGGGGCGGGATTTCCATGGACGGATGAGGTGGGAGGAAGAGGGCATCACGCTGGTGGATGCGGCGACGCGGCTCTGGGTGCGGGTGCCCCTCGACCAGATCGCCCACCTCTGGCTCGAGGGTGAGGAGGACTTCGGCTGGACGGCATCGCCGTCGGCCGCCGAACCCCCGGCGCTCGGCCCGGGAGGGCTCCCCGACGGGTGGGTGGCCTCCGATGTTGGGAGTGGCGTGATCACGGCATCCTCGGTCTACCGCGACGGTGCGTTTCGGATCGAGAGCCGGGGGGCGATCCTCGGGCATGAGACCGATGAATGCCGCTTCCTCCGCCAGGAGATCTCGGGCGACATTGAAATCGTTGGCAGGGTCGCCCGATGCACCGCGGCGCACGAGGAGGCCCGGGCCGGGCTCCTGCTGCGGGTCGGCGCGGAGACCTCGGGGCCGATGGTTTTTTGGGGAGCCAGCGCCGGCCTGGGGGATCTCTTCGAGTGGCAGATCGGAAGAGC
>DMJJ01000172.1:6670-24360 GCA_003452185.1 Verrucomicrobiales bacterium
GGCGGGCCCCGGGCGAGACCCTCGTCCACCTCGAGGCGACCCCGGCAATCCCGGGAATGCGCTGGTTCAAGCTCCAGAGGTCGGGTGAGTTGATCTCGGGTTACCGGTCCCGGGATGGTGCCCGGTGGGTGCTTGCGTCGCAGACCCGGCTCCCCCTTCCGAAGTCGCTCTGGTGCGGGGTGGCTGCCGCGGGCTTGACCGACGCCCGCACGCATTCCGCGGTCTTCGAGCACGTGGCGGTGGCCAGGCGCTTTCCGAGCCCCTACCGGGTGCAGGCCGAGCTTCGCAGCGGATCGATGGTGGAGGCCCCGGGGCTCGATTTCGATGAGGAGGTGCTTCGCTTCCATGGCACCCAGTCGAGGCCGGCCGTCCGGCGCGAGCACCTGGCACGCCTGTTGTTCCA
This sequence comes from Verrucomicrobiales bacterium, assembly GCA_003452185.1. Taxonomy (GTDB): domain Bacteria; phylum Verrucomicrobiota; class Verrucomicrobiia; order Limisphaerales; family UBA11320; genus UBA11320. The sequence continues at coordinate 7,074 of DMJJ01000172.1, forward strand.
GCCGGTCCCGGGCCGCCTTGAGCCGCGTCTCAGGCTCGGGCAGCCGGGGGTGCTGGTCACTTCGGGGGATTTTCTGGAGGGGGAGGTGCGCGGCCTGGCGGACGGATGGATCCTGCTCGACTCGGTCCTGTCGGGGGCGCGCCGCCTGGATGTCATCAACCAGGTCACCGCGGTGGTGCTCTGGCCCGCGACGCGGGGTCGAGCTCCCTACGAGATTCGGATGCGGGATGGCTCGATCTGGCGGGCGACCTCTGCGGCGATTTCAGGCCACGCGCTCCGGATCCAGGAGCCGCTCCTGGGGGAATGCGAGTTGCCTCTCCCCGATCTTCTCAGCTTCGAGGCGCCGGCCCGCTGAGGGGGTCGGTTGCCGGGGGCGGCTCGGGTCAGAGCCGGAGTTTCAGGAGACCGACCTCCAACGCCAGGGCCTCCTGGACGTTCGTGGAGTTGAGCGTCCGCTGCGTCCGCTCGATCTGCTCCAGGTTGGCCATGGCCTCCTCCGGCTTCAGGCGGCGCGCCACCGCCTCGGTCGCGCTGGCCAGGGCCGGGAGCTGGCGGGCGCCAGTCTCCGTCCCGAGGGTGCCGAGCCAGATGTCCCGCAGCCACCAGCTCAGGGCGGCGAGAAGCTCCCCGCGTCGGCGTCGGTACTCCCCCTCGACTGCCGCATCGAGCTCCTTCTCAAGGCGCTCCCCCATCTCGGGATCAATCTCCGCTCCGGAGCCGAGCAGGGAGGCCTTCTCCAGCCGCTCGCGGATCTCCTCGCGAACCCCCTCGAGCTGCTTGGTCAGGACCCCGAGCAGCCGGTAGCGGTCGAGGAGACCGCCGGAGTTGGAGGCGGCCGCGGATGCGAAGGCCTCGAGCCACGGCTGTTCTCCCGCCTCGCCGCCGGGCGGCTCCTCGCCTCCCAGGAACACACGCTGGCACCGGGACTGGAGGGTCTCCAGGACCCGCTCGGGCGCCAGGGTCAGGAGCAGGAGGAGGGTTCGGGGAGGGGGCTCCTCGAGGGTCTTGAGGAACTTGTTCGCCGACTCGTCGTTGAGGCATTCGGCCTCGACGATCATCCCGAGCTTGTAGCGCGCCTCGTTCGGCTTGAGGTGGAGTTCCCCGAGGAACCCCTCCATCTGCTTGACCCGGATCTGGCGCGATTTGGACTCGGAGCGGATCCAGAAGAGGTCGGGGTGTCCCGCGCGGTCGATCTTCTCGCAGCTGGCGCAGCGGTCGCAGGCGTCCAGCGGGAGGCCCGACCCGCCCAGCTGCGGGGGCTGGAGGCAGTTGAGGGTCTTGGCCAGCGATCGGGCAAAGAGCTCGAGCGTCTTCATCCTGCTCCCCGTGACCAGGTACGCGTGGGCCAGCCTGCCCCCATCGAGGGCGCGCTGGAAGGCGCGGGTCACGGGCTCGTGCAGTGGAAGATCGTTCCAGGCCATCGGTCTTCGGTGGGAGGGGTGGGTCAGTGGCCGCCGGCCTGGGGTTGCGGCATATACTTCACGAGCAGCGGGATGTTGGTCCCCTGCTTGCCGTCGACGGTGATCTCGACCGAGTAGAGGCCGGCCCGGTCGAGCTTGAGATTCTGCAGCACCACCACCGCGTTGCGGGAAAGGAAGATGCTGTCGTCCGGCATCAGCGCCTCGAGCATCAGCTCCAGCTGTGGCGTCAGGATCGGGCGTCCATCCTCGTCCGTGAAGTTGATCTTGAGGATGTGGCGTCCCTCCTCCGCCTTGTTGAAGGTCAGCCTCAGGGCGATCGCGCACTGCGGGTGAATGGCGGGCAGCTGGCTGGTGATCAGCGTGTCGAACGTCCCGAGGAGGTTCAGCTTGCCGTTGTAATCGGTGGCGGCGTCACAAAGGACCGCGAGTTGGATCTGCATAGCAGGTGTCGCAACATTACGGAAACCGCGCGGGGACGCACCAAGTTTCTTCGCCTCGTCCCGCAGTTTCCACTTGAGACTCTTCGGGATCGGGACGATATTCCCCTCAGCGCGTCGCACGGTGCCGCGGGGTCCTCCCGGGTCCGGGGACGGATGATCTTTCCCAGTCGCCTGCAAGTTTCGAAAACATCGGAACCCAGGGCACGGGTGCGTGAGTCTCAGCGCGAAGGGTTCCTCCTCGCCGCAGCTCCGCTGAATTACCCTGCCATGTTCGTGATACGAAACAATCTCCTTGAACCGTAGTTATCCAACGGGAGCCTTAAAATCCTCGGCCACCGACAGGCCTTAACTGGAAGTCGAACGCCTTCGATCCGGCTCCACCTGTTTCCCAGGCAGTTCACAGGAACTGTTCCACACGGCATTACGGTGGGGTATTTTTTTGTACGCCGCTCTTCGTTTCCCGCTCTCCGCTCTCCGCCTCTACGGTGAGCCTCGCTTGGTGACCTCTCAGGCCCCCTCGCATTCCTCCCGGCTTCGCCAATCTTTTGAAGTTTCTCCGCAGCCCCGCTTATCCGGAGCGGCGGCGGAGGAGTTGGCCACCTGCTTCCCGCTTGCCAAACCCGACCCGCATTCCTAACGTCCGGACGATGCAAGTGGAACAGTATCTCCCGGTCCTGCTGATGGCCTTGGCCGCGGGGGGGTTTGCCGCCTTCACCTTGGTGGCGTCGGTGGTGCTGGGACGTTGGGCAAACCGTAAAATCCGTGCCCGCACGACCCCCATCAAGAACATCCCGTACGAGTGTGGAATGCTGCCGGTTGGGGAGGGGAGCTCCCGGCTTTCCGTGAAATTCCATCTGGTGGCGATGCTGTTCATCCTGTTCGACATCGAGGTGGTGTTTCTCTACCCGTGGGCCGTGGTGTACAAGGAGCTCCTCGTGAGCAACGCCGCCGCGATTTTCGGCGGCATGGTGTCGTTTCTCGGGATCCTGTTCGTCGGCTACGTCTACGCCCTGAAGAAGAACGCCCTCGACTGGAAGAGTTGACGTGCGACGGGCTGGCCGGAGGGTGGAAGGGATTCGCGACCCGGCGCCGGCAGGCCCCTGATCACACCGGGTCGGATCCCAGCTCTGCATTTCCACATGACCTGCCCCATCAAGTTCGGCACCTCGGGTTGGCGAGGCCTCATCGCCCGCGACTTCACCTTCGACAACGTCCGCCTCGCGGCCCAGGGGATCACCCAATACCTGCAGAAGGAGCTGGCGGATCCCCGGTCGCCGATTCACGGCCGCAAACCGGTGGTGATCCTGGGCTACGACACCCGGTTCCTCGGTCGGGAGTTCTCCCTTGCCGTGGCCGAGGTGCTGGCCGCCGGCGGGCTCTCCCCGCTCCTGTGTGACCGGGACACCCCGACCCCGGTCATTGCTCACACGATCCGCGCCCGCAAGGCGATTGGCGGGATCAACATGACGGCCAGCCACAACCCGGCGGAGTACCAGGGGTTGAAGTTCTCCACCTGGAACGGGGCCCCGGCGACGACCGACGTGACGAAGCCGCTCGAGTCGATCATCCACGGCCTTGCAGCCCAGGGGTGGACTTTCAAGGGCTCGATCGTCGGCACCTTCGCCTGCCCGACCTTCGATCCTCGCCCGGCCTATTTCCGGCAGATCCGCAAGCTCATCGACTTCGCCACCCTTCGCAAGGCGCGCCTCAAGATTGCCGTGGAGCTGATGTTTGGCACCGGCCATGGATATCTCGACACGCTCCTGGAGGAGGCGGGGGCCAGGATCACCCTGTTTCACAATGAGCTGAACCCCCTCTTCGGCGGGCACCACCCGGAGCCGAACGCCGAGGGGATGGCCGAGGTGAGCCGCCTGGTCTCCTCGGGCAAGGCGAAGCTCGGACTCGGGCTGGATGGGGATGCGGACCGCTTTGGCATTGTCGACCAGGATGGCACCTGGCTCACCCCGAACCAGATCCTCGCCCTCGCCCTGTATCACCTCCGGAAGAACCGCGGGTGGACCGGCGCCGTGGTGCGCACCGTGCCGACAAGCCACCAGGTGGATGCCGTGGCGGAGCTGCTCGGCGTCCGGCTGCACGAGACTCCTGTCGGTTTCAAGTACATCGGGGCGCTGATGGAGAGCGAGCCGATCATCGTCGGGGGGGAGGAGTCCGGCGGGCTCAGCGTCAAGGGGCATGTCCCCGAGAAGGACGGCATCCTGGCGTGCCTCCTCATGGCCGAGTTGGTGGCCACCGAGGGGAAGTCGCTCGGGCGGATCCTCAAGGGCCTGGAAAAAAAGACCGGCGAGTTCCACACCGACCGGATCAACGTGAAGATCCCGGCCGAGCGCAAGGAGGCGCTTCTCCAGCGCCTGGGCCGCGGGCTCGAGAAGGTGGGTCCGTTCAAGGTGGAGAAGTTCATCACCACCGATGGCTACAAGTTCCTCCTCCCGAACCGGGAGTGGGTGGCGTTCCGTGCCAGCGGGACCGAGCCGATGATCCGCTGCTACATTGAGGCGAAGTCCCCGGCCCAGATGAAGAAACTCCGCTCCGCCTGCCAGGCGATCCTGACTGCCTGAGCCGCGTCGCAACCCCCCCGTCTCAAACCACAACCCCCGGACTCCCAACTCCGGCGCCCTCCGATGGTGCCGGGCTCATGACCATGCTGATCAACGGAATCATCAACCCCCACGTGCTCGATCTGGTTAGCCGCATCCGCCACACCAACTCGATCGTGATCGCGGACGCCGCGTTTCCCTTCTGGCCGATGATCGAGACGGTCGACCTCTCGCTCGTCAAGGGGGTGCCGACGGTTCTCGAGGTGGTCGGGGCACTGCTCCCAAACTGGAAGTGTGGCGAGGTGATCATGGCCGAGGAGTTCAAGTCGCATAACGACGCAAAGACGCGGGGAGTGTTCCGCCGCGCCTGCGGCAGGATCCCGATGCACTTCGAGCCCCACCTGGAGTTCAAGAAGCGGGTCCCGCACGCCATCGGGCTGATCCGCACGGGGGACACCACGGCCTACGGGAACATGATCCTGGTCTCTGTGTAGAGCCCCGGTTCCGCCCGGCGCCTCCCCCTTCACCCCTCCCACGGATCCTCCGCATGAACTCACCCCTTGCCGCGGCGATCACGGTTTCGCTTGTCCCGGAGTCGCGTGGCGGGCCGTTTGTCCTGACCGACGGGCTCGAGTCGTCGCTTGCCACGGCGGCCTCGGTGGGGTTTCCCGCCGTGGAGATCTTTCCCCCCTCCGCCGAGGCGCTCGACGCCCGTGAGCTGAAGCGGCTCCTCGGGGTGCACGGGCTTTCCCTCGCGGCCATGGGCACCGGGGCGGGGTGGGTGGTGCAGAAGCTCCGGCTGACGGACCCCGACCCTGCGATCCGGGGCCGCGCGCGGAACTTCATTGCGGGGATCGTTGATTTTGCAGGCAAACTCGGGGCGCCGGCCATCATCGGCTCGATGCAGGGGCGCGTGGAGGCCGGGGTCACCCGCGCCCAGGCGCTTGCCTGGATGGGCGAGGCCCTGGAGCAGCTGGCTCCCCGGGCCCATGAGTATGGCGTGCCGGTGCTCCTGGAGCCGCTGAACCGGTACGAGACGAACCTGTTCACCCAGGTGGCCGAGACCCTGGAATTCACCCGCTCGCTGCGGACCCGGAACGTGCGCCTCCTCTGCGACTGTTTTCACATGAACATCGAGGAGGTGTCGATCGAGTCGGCGATCCGGTCCGCCGGGGACCAGGTGGGCCATGTGCACCTCGCTGACAGCAACCGGCGTGCGGCCGGCCTGGGGCATATTCCTTTCGCCCCTGTGGTCGCCGCGCTCCGCGATGTCGGCTACCGGGGGTACCTCTCCGCCGAGGTTCTCCCCCTTCCCGACGCCGCCGCCGCCGCCCGTCAGGCCCTCGCCGCGGTGCGTGCCCTGACGGCCTGAGTGGTGCGGCGGGGCTCCCGCTCCAGTGTCAGAAAGAGCTCATCCCCCACCCGCTCCACCCGCGTGAAGTGAAACGCATGCGCCGCCGCCAGCCGTGAAACCGCGGGTCCGCCGGCGATTGTCGGCGCGGAGGCCCCCCCCAGGATGACCGGGCAGAGCGTGAGGTGAATCTCATCGATGAGGCCGGCCTCCAGGAGCCACCCGTTGAGGGTGCCTCCCCCCTCGACATGGAGATGCCGGACGGCGAACTCGTCGTGCAGCCACCGCAGCGCCGCAGGGAAGTCAACCCGGTCCCGGCCGAACCGCCCAACGCGCACTCCCTGCCGCATCAGGGGGGTGAGACGGGCCGCCGGGGCGCGTCGCGTGGTGAGGAGAAGAACCGGGCCGCCGGGCTCCGAGAGGACGCGCGCGTCGGGCCGGATGAGGCCCGACCCGCTCACCAGGATTCGCAGGTTCTCCGGGGCGAGCCCCGCCCGCAGACGCCGGCGCTGGAACGCCGGGCCTCCCGCGTTGAGGTCGATGCCGGCCTCGTTCACCGTTGCCGCCCCGCACATCACCGCGTCAGCCCGGGCCCGCAGGAGGTAGAGACGCCGCTGGTCCACGCTGCTTCCGAAGGAGCTCACCCGGCGGTTGGCCGTGGCGATTTTTCCGTCGGCCGTCATCGCCATGTTCAACGATACGAAGGGACGGGAGGAACTCTTGCCAGGGAGGGTCATTGGATGAACATCGCGTCGCCGTAGCTGAAGAACCGGTAGCGCTCCCGCACGGCCTCCGCGTAGAGGCGGAGGACGAGCTCACGCCCGTGGAGCTCGCCCGGGGTCGCGAACGCGCTCACGAGCATGAGCAGCGTGGACTGCGGGAGGTGGAAGTTGGTGATCAGCCCGTTGACGACTTCAAACCGGGCCGGCGGATGCAGGAAAATCGACGTGCTCCCGCTGCCCGCCCGGACCCGCCCGGCCGGGTCCCGTGGAAGGCTCTCAAGGACGCGGAGCGACGTGGTCCCCACGGCGATCACCGGGTGCCCCGCGGTCCGCGCCTCATTGATCGCGTCCGCTGTCGCGGCGCCCACCCAGTAGGGCTCGCTGTGCATGCGATGATCGACGAGGCGCTCGGCCTTGACCGGCGCAAATGTCCCGGCCCCCACGTGGAGCGTGACCGGCGCGATCCGGATGCCGCGCGCCCGCACCCGCCCAAGGAGCGCCTCCGTGAAATGAAGTCCCGCGGTGGGGGCCGCCACGGAGCCCGGAGCCCCCGCGTACACCGTCTGGTATCTCCTCCGGTCCTGCGGATCCCTGCTCCCCGCCGGGCGGGTAATGTAGGGGGGAAGGGGCATCTCCCCGAGCGACTCCAGGTCCGCGAGCAGATTGTTGGTGCCGTCGAACCGAAGCCGTCGATGCCCCTCATCATTGGTCTCCGTCACGGTGGCCGTCACCGGGGAGTCCGCCCCGCCCGGGCCGACGAGCTGGATCGTCCGCCCGATCGGGGCGCGCCGCCCCGGGCGCACCATGGCCCACCAGTCGTTCGGTCCCACCTCACCGAGCAGCAACAGCTCAAACGCTCCCCCTGTCCCCGGGTTCCTCCCCCGAAGCCGGGCCGGGATCACGCGGGAATCATTCACAACGAGGACCGCCGGGGAGGGGAGCAGCTCCGGAATCTCCACAAACCGCCGGTGCTCGTGTCGATTCTCCCGCCGATGCCAGACCAGGAGCCGCGAGGCATCCCGCTCGACAGCCGGGGCCTGGGCAACCAGTTCCCCGGGAAGCGCATAGTCATAGTCGACGGTGCGCCCCCCTGCCTCCTGACCCCCACGTTCGGTTGGCTCAATCACAGCGGCTCCAACCAATCCACCACGGCCCGAGATCCAATCTCCAGAAAAATCACCCCCCCGGCTCCCCCAATCCACCAAAAGATGGAGTGGGGGAACCGTGTCGCCCCCATCCAAGGCCTCCCATTGGGGATAACCCGACCTGTCACCCCGTCGCCCTCCCGATCGGTCGCTCCCACGATAACGATAAACACATTGCGATTATCGAGCTGAAAGCCCTTTTCAACACCCCCCTGTGAATAACTTGGGCACAACTCAAGCAAATTAAACCGTTGACCCAGGTTGGGTGGAGTGTGGTAAAGGTTAGTCGCTGTGGGGCGAAGTGGGGCGAAAGTCCTGCCTGCCGGGGGATCGTCGGGGTCTTCCGGGAGCTCCTGGTGTGTGCGGGGTCCTTGCTGTGGGTGTGGGGTCCTCGCTGTGATATGGCCGACGGGGCACCGAAGCGAAACCGGTATGTTTCCACCTTTCGGCACAAGGTGGATGAGAAGCGTCGTGTGCAGGTCCCTTCGGAGTGGCGGGCGAAGGATCAGAAGGAAGCGGAGTTCACGCTGATTCTCTGGCCTCACAATGATCGTCCGGACTCGTGCCTGATGGTGATGCCGCCGGATGTGGCTGAGGACTTCATTGCGAAGCTCAACGCGCTTCCCTATGGGGGGCCGGAGGGCGAGGCGATCCGGGCCGACATGGCGGCGAACGCGGCGGTGGTGACGCCTGACTCGGTGGGGCGGATTGCGATTCCGGAGTGGATGGCGGAGCGGATCGGGGTGACCTCGAGTTCGAACGCGGTCCTGAGCGGGATGTGGGATCGGTTTCAGATCTGGCATCCCGAGCGGTATGACGAGACCCGGGCGGCGGTGAAGGCAGTTGCCTCGAGTGCGTTCCGGAAGCTGATTTGATGGATGGAAACAACGGCTCCTCTGCGGGTGGGGGCCTTCCTGGGTGAGACGCATGAGCCTGATCAGCATGATGACATTCGCGAAGTCGCTCCGTGGAACGCGGGAGGCTGGGGGCCTTTACCGCGCGGGGCAGGATAATTTGGTGCCGGATTTCACCCGCGGCGGCCCGCGCCTGGTTCAAATCGCAGAGGAACCGAGCTTGGACGGGGCGGGCCGCACGCGGATGAAGGGTGTCGTGGCGGAGCTTGAGAAAGGCAAACCCATGAGCGAGCAAGCGTTGGAAAGCGGGAAGGTCCCGGCGGCCCGGGTTGTGCCGGCGGGATCGGGTGGCCGGTGGATTGGGAATCCGTTCGCCCCCCGGGCCACGTTGCGTGCGGACGCCAAGGGGCAGTTGACGTTGGAGTTTGTGAAGGTGGTTCGGAACGATCTGAGTGATGCGGATCTGGAGTTGGCGCCGGCGAGGCCAAAAACGCCGGCGCCCGTCCCCCCCGCGCCCCTAGCCGGGGCGGGGCGGGGCGCCGCTCCGGAGCCGCTTGAGCCCGAACCCTCCCGATGGAGCCGCTTCACCGCGCGGCTCTTTGGGAACGCCGTGACCCACGGCTGATGCCGCTTCCGCAGGGTGCCTGAACCAGCGCATCTGCCGGTGTTGCTCGCCGAGGTCCTCGAGGGGCTCGCGCTCCACGGGGCTCCGGGGCTCTGGGTGGACGGCACCCTGGGGCGTGCGGGGCACGCCGAGGCGATCCTGGAGCGGACGGCCCCCGGGGGGCGGCTCGTCGGGATCGATCGGGATGAGGATGCGCTGTTGGCTGCGGGCGAACGCCTCGGGCGGCGGTTCGCAGGCCGGTACGAGCTGCATCGTGGGAATTTTTCAGAGATGACGGCCTGGCTGCCGCCGGCGAGCTGCGATGGTGTGCTGCTCGACCTTGGCGTGAGTTCCCCCCAGCTCGACACGGCTGAGCGCGGGTTCAGTTTCCTGCGTGACGGCCCGCTCGACATGCGGATGGACCGCCGTCAGCCCCTGACCGCCGAAGGGCTCGTGAACTCGCTGGGTGCGACCGAGCTTGCGGATATTTTCTGGAAGTTCGGTGAGGAGCCTGCATCGCGGCGGATTGCCCGGGCCATTGAGGCCGAGCGGCGCGTGCGGCCGATCCGGACGACGGCACAGCTGGCATCCCTTGTTGAGAGGGTCTGCCCGCGGGGTGGGCGACGAGCCCATCCAGCCACCCGGGTGTTCCAGGCGCTCAGAATCGTGGTGAATGATGAAGGCCGCTCCCTCTCAAGCGGACTGGCGGCAGCCTGCTCGCTTCTCAAGCCCGGCGGCCGGCTCGCGGTGATCACCTTTCATTCGCTCGAGGATCGTGCGGTGAAGGATTTTGGGAACGAGCGGTCGCGGGACTACGTGTTTGATGGGCCGGTGGATGTGCCTGAGCTGCGCAGGCCCAAGGTGCCCGAGCTTCGGTGGCTCCGCCGCAAGGCGACGATGCCCTCGGAGGCCGAGCTCGAGTCCAACCCGCGGGCGCGGAGCGCGCAGCTTCGGGTGTTGGAAAAACTGCCATGAAACGGAATCGCAAATCTCAGTCGGCCGCCCTGCGGCTCGCGCCGGCGCTCAAAGCGCTGTTCCTCTGCCTCTTTTTTGGCGGGGCCGCCGTGGGCTACGTCTGGCAGCAGCGCAAGCTGCATGACCTCGCGCGGCTCCAACGGTCGCTCGAGATGCAGCGGGACCAGTTGCGTCGGGAGAACCGTCTCCTCTCGATCCAGTTGGCCGACCTCAGGCTGCCCGACCGGCTCCAGGAGCGGGTGCGGCACCTCCGGCTGGCCATCGGGCCTGCCAGTCCGAACCAGATCGTCCGTCTGCCCGAGCCCGCGGCGACGGCCGATGCCCAGGTCCACGACCCGTTGATCGCGGGCCGTCCCGAGGCCTACTCCGGGCATCTCACCACCGATTAGACGCCCTACCGGAAGCCCGACGCGGCTGCCCGGCCGACGCCCCGCAGCCGTCCCCCCAACCCTCCAACCCACCCCCAAGACCATGGCCAGGCCCACAATGCTCCGCGCCAGCCAGCTCCGCTGGCTCTTCGGGCTGACGTCCGCCCTGGTGCTGGGGCTGTGCGGGCTTGGCTACCGGCTGGTGGTCCTGCAGGTCCTGCGACACGAGGAGCTGCGGGTGCTCGCCGACTCCATGACCCAGAGGACCATCGTTCGCGAGCCGTGGCGCGGGGATGTCCTCGACGTCAACGGAAACCCGCTCGCCCGGAGCCATCCCATCAAGCATGTCTGGGCCGACCCTTCGATCATCGGGGAGCACCGGCAGGAGGTGGCCCGCCTCCTGGCCCCGCTGCTTGGGTACAACGAAGCCGAGCTCGAGCAGCGCCTTCAGGTCACCACCCGGACGAACGCGCTCAACAACGTCGTCCGCACAAACCAGTTCGTGGTCCTTCGCCAGGAGGTCTCCATCGAGACCTGGCAGCAGGTCACCCAGGCGATGTTCTCGCTCCGGGCCCCGAATGAGGCGTCGCTCAAGCGATCCGAGCGGCGGCTCTGGACCGCGCTCCGCGAGCGGGCCATCCGCGGGGACGACGGACAGAAGCGGATCTATCCGAACGGCACCCTCGCCGCCCACGTCGTCGGGTTCGTCGGGGTCACCAACTACAGCATCAACGGAACCCCGGTCAGGGAGCCGGTCGGGTTCGACGGGATCGAGGCGACCTTCAACAAGGACCTGTCGGGCGTGGTCGGGATCCGGACCACGGAGCTCGATCGCGGGAGCCGGGAGCTGGTCAATTACCGCGGGCAGGATGCCGAGGCCCACGCGGGGCTGAACGTCGTGCTGACCCTCGACCTGGTGCTCCAAAAAATCCTGGAGTCCGGCCTGGCCGAGGGGGCGGAGAAGTTCGGCCCCGTGAACACCATGGGGATCATCCTCCGTCCCGCCACGGGCGAGATCCTTGCGATGTCGAGCGGGCTGACCTTCAACCCGAACGAGGTCGGCACCGCGCCGATGGAAAACCGGCGGAACCGCCTGATCAGCGATTTCTACGAGCCCGGGTCGACCTTCAAGGTGGTTTCCCTCTCCTCGGCGATCGAGGACGGGGTGGCCCGGCTGAGCGACATGATCAACTGCGAGCATGGCCGCTGGCACTACGCGGGGCATGATCTCACGGACCACGAGCACTACGACACCCTGCCGCTCGAGATCGTCTTCGCCAAGTCGTCCAACATCGGCATCGCCAAGATGGCCCTCCGGATGGATCCGAACCTCTTCTACCGCCACGTGCGGGATTTTGGATTCGGCTCCCGGACCGGGATTGAGCTTCCGGGCGAGGTGATCGGCAGGATTCAGGAGCCGAGCCGCTGGCAGATGACCTCCATGACCCGAATCCCCATCGGGTACGAGGTGGCGGCCACCCCGCTCCAGATGACGATGGCCGTCGCCGCTGTGGCCAACCACGGCGTCCTGATGCGGCCCCAGCTCGTCAAGCGGCTGCAGGACTCCCGCGGCCGGGTGGTCGTGGAATACCGTCCGGTCAAGGTGCGCCAGGCCATCTCGACCGAGGCGGCGCGGCAGGCGGTCGTGGCGATGAAGACCGTGGCGAGCACGAACGGCACGGGGGTGAAGGCGATCCTGGACCAGTACACGGTGGCGGGGAAGACCGGCACGGCCTGGAAGTGGAACACCGTCACGAAGCGGTACGACAAGCGCTATTACTCCTCGTTCATCGGCTTTTTCCCGGCGGAAAACCCGGAACTCTGCATCTCGGTCATCATGGACCAGCCGCGGGTCGGGACCTACGGAGGCCAGGTGGCGGCGCCGGTGTTCCGCAAGATCGCGGAGCAGGCGGCCCACTATCTCCGGATCCCTCCCGACCGCGGCACCCTTGCCTCGCCCCCCGGCGAGGAGTCCCGCGCCGGCCTCCCGACCGTGGCCCAGCGCTCGCCGCGTCCGCTGGTGAACAACTAGGACGATCCTTCCCACACCTTCCCAGAGAGAGGTCTCACTCATATGCGTTTGCGGGAGCTCGTGGAGCAATTGCCGGGGGCGGAGGTCGAGGGGTCGCTGGATCGGGAGATCACGGCGATGACCTACGACTCCCGTCGCGTGACGCCGGGAACGCTCTTCATCGCGGTTCCCGGGCAGCGGGTGGATGGCGGGGAGTTCATGGCGGGCGCCGTCGACCGTGGGGCCCCCGCGGTGCTCTGCCACAAGGATGCCGTGGCCCCGGCCCGGGTGACGCGGATCCGGGTGCCCGATGTCCGTGAGGCGATGGCCCGGGCGAGCGCCGCGTTCTACGGCAACCCGGCCTCCCAGCTGAAGGTGATCGGGGTGACGGGCACCAACGGGAAGACGACCGTCGCCTTCATGGTCAAGGCCATGCTCGAGGCCTCGGGGCTCAAGACGGGGCTCATGGGGACGGTCCGCTATGAGATCGGCGACCGGGTGATCCCGGCGCAGCGGACCACCCCCGAGGCCGTGGATCTCCAGCAGATGATGGGGCAGATGGTGCGCTCGGGCTGCAAGGCCTGCGTGATGGAGGTCAGCAGCCACGCCCTGGAGCAAAAGCGGGTCTGGGGTATCGATTTCGACGTCGCCCTGTTCACCAACCTCACCCAGGACCACCTCGATTACCACGGGACGATGGAGAACTATTTCGGGGCCAAGTCGCGGCTCTTCAGCCCCGAGTGGGACGGCGGGAAGTCCCGCACCGCGGTGATCAACATTGACGACGCCTTCGGGCGCCGGCTGGTGGACCGGGCGCGGGTTGCGGTGCGGCTCAGCTACGGCATCGAGCAGCAGGCCGAGGTTCGGGCCACGAAGCTTGAGCTCTCCCGGGACGGATCCCGCTTCGTGGTCGAGACCGCGGGCCGGTCCTTCGCCTGCCGGCTTCCGCTCATCGGGCGCCACAACGTCTATAACGCCCTGGGAGCCATCGGGGCCGGTCTGGCCCTGGGGCTTCCGGTCCCGCACATCCAGGCGGCCCTCAACGCCATGCCCCCGGTGCCGGGCCGGCTGGAGGCGATCCGGGCCGGGCAGCCCTTCGGGGTCTACGTGGACTACGCTCACACGGACGATGCGCTGCACAACATCCTCACCACGCTCCGGGAGATCACTCGGGGGCGCCTGCTCCTGACCTTTGGGTGCGGCGGGGCGCGCGACACCAGCAAGCGGCCGAAGATGGGACGGGTCGCGGCCCGTTTCGCGGACTTCACCCTGATCACGAGCGACAACCCGCGTCGGGAGCCGCCCGCCACCATCGCCGCCGAGATCGAGGCCGGGTTCCGCACCGTCAAGACCGACGGCTACCGTGTGGAGCTCGAGCGCCGGCGGGCGATTGACGAGCTGATCCGGATGGCCGGCCCGGACGACACGGTGGTGATCGCGGGCAAGGGGCACGAGACCTACCAGGAATTCAACGACACGGTCGTCCCCTTCGACGATCGGGTGTACGCCGCCGAGACCCTCGAGGCCCTCGGACACCACGCCTCCTGATGGAGCCCCGCACGCTCAGTTACATCGCCGAGGCTTGCGCCGGGCAGGTGGTTCAGGGGGATCCCGCCCGGTGTGTGCGCCGGGTGTGGAGCGACTCCCGGACCGCGGGGGAGGGGGATCTCTTTGTGGCGATCCCGGGGGAACGCTTCGACGGCCACCAGTTCCTTGGCGAGGTCCTTCAGCGCGGCGTGGCCGCGGTGCTGGTCTCCCGGGGCCGGTGGGAGGCGGCGGCCCTGCCCGCGGGGGCGCACGTGATCGAGGTGGGGGAGATGCGCCGCGCCCTCGGGGGGCTGGCGGCCCGCTACCGGCTCGACTTCGACATCGCCTCGGTGGCGGTCGCGGGGTCGAACGGGAAGACCACCACCAAGGAGCTCATCGGCTCGGTGTTGCGGCAGCGGATGGGGACGGTCTGGAGCGAGGCGAGCTTCAACAACGACATCGGTGTCCCGTTCACCCTCCTCCGGCTGGAGTGCGGGCACCGGGCCGGGGTCTTCGAGCTCGGTACCAACCACCCGGGCGAACTCGCTCCCCTGATCGACATGGTGAAGCCCCGTATCGGGGTCCTCACCAGCATCGGGCGCGAGCACCTGGAGTTCTTTGGGGACATGGCCGGGGTTGCCGCCGAGGAGGGGACGCTGGCCGAGAAGCTGCCCCGCGACGGGGTGCTGATCCTGAACGGCGACTCGGAGTGGACGCCGGTCATTGAGCGGCGGGCAGGCTGCCGTGTCGTGCGGGTCGGGGCGGGGGAGGCCAGCCAGTGGCGGGCCCAGGGGGTCGAGGTCTCCGCCGGTGGAACCCGGTTCCAGGTGGTGGCGGCCCCGGCCGGTTTCGAGGGCGAGTACCGCATCGGGCTGCTGGGGCGGCATCAGGTGGGCAACGCGCTGCTGGCGGCCGCGGTCGGCCATGAGCTCGGCCTCACCCCGGAGGAGGTCCGCCGGGGCCTCGCGGAATGCCGTCCCGCGAAGTCGAGGCTCGCCCTCTCCGAGATCGGCGGGGTGCTGCTCCTGGATGACAGCTACAACGCGAATGCCGACTCGATGATCGCGGCGCTCCGGACCCTGCGGGACTTGCCGTGCGGGGCGGGAGGATGCCGGATCGCGGTCCTGGGGGACATGGCCGAGCTGGGGGCTGACACCGCCGCGGCCCACGAGGAGGTGGGGAGGGTTGCCGGGGAGCTCGGCCTTGGCTGGCTGGTGGCCGTCGGGGCGCAGGGACCTGCGACCCTTCGGGCGGCCCGTGCCGCGGGGCTTGCCGAGGGGCATGCCTGCGCCTCCTCCGAAGAGGCCGTGCAACTCGTTCGTGCGCGGGTCCGGCCCGGGGACATTGTCCTCGTGAAGGCGTCGCGTGCGGCCGGGCTCAACCGGGTGAGCGACGCCCTGAAATCCCTTTCCACCTGACGTACGCCATGCTGCTCTATTTTGCCCAGCAACTCACCGACCACGCCCGCGGAACGGGATGGGAGGATGGGCTCTCGTTTCTCCGGCTCTTCAAGTACATCACCTTCCGCAGTGCGGGGGCCGCCCTCACGGCGCTGATCTTCTGCCTCTGGCTCGGGCCTGGGATGATCCGCTGGCTCAAGCGGCTCAAGTTCGGTCAGGAGTATGTGGACAAGGCCGAGGAGGCCGGCGGGCTCACCGCCCGCACAAGCAAGCGCGGGACCCCCACCATGGGCGGCCTGCTGATCGTGACCGCGATGGACATCTCGGCCGTGCTCTGGTGCCAGCCGAACGTCCTCGTCCTCCTGACGCTCCTCTCGGTGCTGGTCCTCTCGGGCCTCGGATTCTACGATGACTACGCGAAGATCACCCAGCAGAGCAGCCGGGGTGCAACGGCCCTGGTGAAGCTGGCGGTTCAGTTCGGACTCGCCGGGTTCATCGCTGTTTACCTCTGGAAGAACCCCGCCACCCGGGCGCTGGTGCAGGAGTTCAACGTCCCGTTCCTCAAGCATCCCGTGGCGCTGGGGGCCGCCGGCCTTGCAGTCGGCATGACGGTCGCGACCCTGACAATTGTCGCCAGCTCCAATGCCGTGAACCTGACCGACGGGCTGGACGGGCTGGCAATCGGCTGCACGCTCATCGTGTCGGTCGTGTTCCTCATCCTGACCTACGTCGCGGGGAACGTCCGCTTCGCGGCCTACCTCCAGGTGCCGCACGTGGAGGGGGCGGGGGAGCTCACCGTGATCTGCGCGGCGATGATCGGCGCGGGGCTTGGGTTCCTCTGGTTCAACTGCCACCCGGCGCAAGTGTTCATGGGGGACACCGGGTCGCTGGCCCTGGGCGGGGCCCTGGGAATCATCGCGGTGCTGATCCACCAGCCGCTGGTGCTGGTGATCGCGGGCGGGGTGTTCGTCGCGGAGGCCCTCTCCGTGATGATGCAAACCAGCTGGTTCAAGTACACCCGAAAGCGGTATGGTGAGGGGCGACGAGTATTCAGGATGGCGCCCCTCCACCATCATTTTGAGAAAATGGGGTGGCATGAGACGAAGGTCGTTGTGCGGTTTTACATCCTTTGCTTCCTTTGCGCCGTGGTGGCTCTCGCCACGCTGAAGATTCGCTGATCTGACATGGCCAGTTACGACAATCAACAGGCACTGGTGATCGGGCTCGGGCTGAGCGGCGTCGCCGCCGCAACGCTCCTGCGAGCCCGGGGGGGACGCGTCCTCGGTGTCGATACGGCGGACACCCCGGCGCTCCGGGAGACCTCGGCCCGGCTCGCCGCCCTCGGGGTGGAGGTTCGTCTCGGGGCATCGCATGCTCCCGAGGGGCGGTTTGACCTCGCTGTGCTGAGCCCGGGCGTCCCGGCCGACCTCCCGCTCCTGGCGGAGGTGCGGGCCCTGGGGATCCCGATACTGGGGGAGCTTGAGCTCGGGTACCGGGAGAGCCTCTGCCTGAACGTCGCCATCACCGGGACCGATGGCAAGACGACGACGACGCGGCTCATCGAGGCCGTGCTCCGCAACAGCCACCGGAAGACGGTGGCGGCGGGAAATGTCGGCACCCCCCTCTGTTCCGTGGTTGACCAGACACGGGATCTCGACCTGCTCACCCTGGAGGTCAGCTCCTTCCAGTTGGAGGCGATCGAGTACTTCCGGCCGACGATCGCGGTGGTCATGAACATCGCCCCGGATCACCTCGACCGCCATGGGACGATGGAGGCCTATGTCCGGGCCAAGGGGCAGATCTTCCGCAACCAGCAGCCGTTCGACTGGGCGGTCCTGCAGAGCGGGGCGCTGGAGCGGTTCCGCGCTGCGGGGGTGGAGATCCCGGGGAAGCTGGTTGCGGAAGATCTGCCCC
>DMJJ01000172.1:24642-24798 GCA_003452185.1 Verrucomicrobiales bacterium
AAGCTGGTGACGTTCAGCGCCACCGACCCTGGGGCGGACCTTCATCTCGACCGTGGGCTCCTGATCAGCCGTCTCCCCGGGTGGGAGGGTCCCTTGCTCGACATCGACCAGTGCCGCCTCTCGGGGCCGCACAATGCCGAAAACTGCATGGCCGCC
>DMJJ01000294.1 GCA_003452185.1 Verrucomicrobiales bacterium
CTTCGTTTGATTGTCCCGCCTCCGGTCCCCAAGCCCGCGCCTCCGGCGCCGGCGGTGGTGGCGGTCCCCGAGACGAACGCCCCGGCCCCGCAGGTCGCGGCGGCTCCTCCCCCTCCCCCCACGGTGGTTGACCCCCGGGAGTTCATC
Organism: Verrucomicrobiales bacterium; assembly: GCA_003452185.1. GTDB lineage: Bacteria > Verrucomicrobiota > Verrucomicrobiia > Limisphaerales > UBA11320 > UBA11320. The sequence continues at coordinate 148 of DMJJ01000294.1, forward strand.
GGGCCCCCGCTCCCCCCGGTGTCGGACGAGCCGGCCCCCCGGGGCCCTGAGCATAGTCTCTATCCGGAGGTGCTTCCGGCTGAGTCGGAGGCGGTGGCCCTTGCAGGGATCACCAACCAGACGGCCATCACGGCGCAGATGCTGGTGAGGTTTTTCCGGCATCCGGCGCCCGGCGCCGCCGTCGCCCCTGGTGCCGTGGTTCCCACTTCCCCCCCCGCGGGATCCCCCGGGGTGGGCGAGACCTCGATCTGGCTCCCGGTGCAGTTTGTCCCCCCGCAGCCGGCCTCCTCCCAGCCGAGCAGCGCCACCTACAACCTCACGCCCAAGTAGGACCCCCTCATCGTGACCGGTCTTCGAATCATGCCCCTCCCGACAGCCGCCCTCCGACGCGCCGGTGCCGCCCTGCTGGCGGTGGCGGCGGCCACGGCGCTCTCGATCCCATGCCTCGCCGCGGCCCCCGCCGAGGAGGAGACTTCCTCCACGGCCCCGGAGCCGGCGCGCGCCGCCCGGCCTCCCGTCCCGGGGACCCGGGGCGATGCCGAGGGCCGGCTCAGCTCCCCCATGGTCCCGTCGTCCGGGTTCCTGACCGCCCGTCCGCTGGCCAAGCCCGACAGCGCCCGGAAGCAGGAGGAGTTTGATCTCCTTGTGGAGCAGCTCGAGGCGGGACGCCAGCACCGGGTGAACGACCGGAACGCGGAGGCCCGCGGAGTGTTGATTCCGATCCTCGAGGGGAACGCCCCTCCCGAGATCCAGCAGGCGGCTCTCCTGGAGCTGGGGCTCGTGGCGGAGCAGGAGCGGGAGTACTCCCGTGCCCAGCAGGTGTATAACCAGTTCCTGAAACGCTATCCCGAGTCCCCCCTCTGTCCCGAGGTGCTCCTCCGCCAGGGGCTGATCTACCGGGAGATGGGGACGCCGACCCTGGCGATCGCCAAGTTTTACTCGGTGGGGACCAGTTCCCTCCAGCTCAAGGACGGAAACCTCGACACCTACAAGCGGCTCGTCCTGCAGGCCCAGACCGAGATTGCGAACACCTACTTTCTCCAGGGGAAGTACGACGAGGCGATCGAGTTCTTTCAACGTCTCCTGAAGCAGGAGACCGTGGAGCTGCATCGCGCCCGCATCCACTACAAGATCGTGCAGTCGCACGAGAAGCGGGGGCACGACTCCGAAACGACCGCCGCGGCGGAGGAGTTTCTTCGACTTTTCCCGGAGGCGGCCGAGGTGCCTGAGGTCCGATTCCTTCTTGCCAACGCGTACAAGCGAATGGGGAGGGTGCGGGATGCGCTCCAGCAGGTGAGCCAGCTCCTGATCTCCCAGCAATCGCTCGGCCGGACCAACCGGGCTGCCTGGACCTACTGGCAGCAGCGGGCGGGAAACGAGATTGCCAACCAGCTCTACCAGGAGGGGGACTACGTCAACGCGCTTGAGGTCTACAACGGGCTCGTCCCGCTCAGCGACCGTCCCGACTGGCAGCTTCCGTTGCTCTACCAGATCGGGCTCGTGTATGAGCGGCTCGACCAGCCCCCCAAGGCGGACGAGGTGTATCGGCGGATCCTGGCCACGGCGGCCGGGTCGCCGAAGTCGGTCCCGTCGAGCCTCCGGTCGGTGATCGACATGGCCCGCTGGCGCACGGAGCAGCTTCAATGGACCGACCAGGCCCGGAGGACGAACTCCTTCTTCAGCGCCTCGGCGGCCCCGGGTCGCGGGGCTGCGGCCTCCCCTGGGTCCGGCACTCCGCCTGCTGTGCACAAGCCATGAGCCTTGCGCAGTCGCTTCTTGCCGCAGTCCGCCAGCACCAGTCCCTGGGCCAGCAGATCCTTGAGATCGTGGAGCAGGAGTCCCAGACCCTGGCGGCGGGGCACTCCGCCCTTCCAGGCCCGCTCGCGGAGCGGAAGCGGGCCCTGCTCCCGCTGATCGACCAGTCGCTTCGCCAGCTTCGCCTTCACCGCGAGGCCTGGGTGCGCCTGACCCCCGAGGACCGCGGCCGCGAGCCCCAGGTTTCAGCGGCCCTTCGGGCGACCCAGGACCTCCTGATGAAGGTGATCGTCCGCGATCGCGAGAACGAGCAGCACCTCCTGCGGGCTGGGAACGTCCCCCCGCAGCACCTCGCCAAGGTCCAGGCCGTCGCCCGCCCGCACTACGTCGCCGACCTCTACCGCCGGAACGTCGCCGCCCCCGCCCAGCCGTGATCTCCGGGCGGGCCGCCGTCACATCCCCCCCCGGGCACAAGCCATCCCCCCGCCCGGATGGAGCTGCAGAATCTGCCGCGTGAGATGGGCAGACTCTTCCGTTCGATCGACCCTGGACTCCAAACGCACCCCGAAACCCGATTTCTAGGCAGGGAATGCCGTGAGGCGGGGCTGGCTTCCTACTTGCTACGCAGAACCTGCCCATGGATCCGGGCATCGAAGGATCGTGCTGCCAGGGAAGGCGGCATGGCGGAATGGAATTGCCCGGGATGTGAACGCCGTCCGGCGTCCCGGGGTGACGAGCGTATTCGGACGGAACCAAGCCTGCGAGCCTCCCCTCGGTGCTGGGCGGGGCTTCCGGGCGCAGCGAGAGTTCCCAATGCCTATTGAAAAAGTTCTGCTGGTGGAAGACGACGCGACCCTGTGCCGCAGCCTGGAGCATCAGCTCTCGGGGTGCGGGTATGAGGTGGCGGCGGCTGGGTCGCTTGGAGCCGCACGCGAGCTCCTGGCCCGGGACGCCTTCGACGTGGTGATCGCCGACGTGCGGTTGCCGGATGGCGAGGGGACCGACCTGCTCGACTATTTTCAGAATCGCCCCAACCGTCCCCTCCTGATCATGGTCAGCGGATATGGATCGGTTGAAGCGGCGATGGAGTGCATGAAGCGGGGGGCCTTTGATTATCTTCTCAAGCCGTTCACGCCGGAGCAGGTCGAGGTCTGCCTCTGCAAGGCGGCCGAGCATGCCCAGCTGGTGAAGGTGAACCGGTTTCTGAGCCATTCGGGGGTGGAGGATGCCAGCGAGCTGATCGGGCAGAGCGAGGCGATGCAGAAGGTCCGGGAGTTGATCCGCAAGGTGGGACGGACCGATGCCACGGTGCTGATCCAGGGGGAAAGCGGCACGGGCAAGGAGCTGGTTGCCCGGGAGCTATTCCAGCAAAGCCTGCGGAGCGGGGCCCCGTATATCCGGGTCAACTGCGCGGCGGTGCCGGAGAACCTCATCGAGAGCGAGTTTTTTGGACATGAGAAAGGGGCGTTTACCGGGGCGGTGACCCGTCGCGAGGGGCGGTTTGAACTGGCCCACGGTGGCACGATTCTCCTGGACGAGGTCAGCGAGGTCAGCCCTTCGGTCCAGGCCAAGCTGCTCCGGGTGCTCCAGGAGCATGAGCTCGAGCGGGTGGGGGGCTCGAAGACCTTGAAGGTGGACGTGCGGGTCATCGCGACGACAAACCGGAACCTGGAGGAGAGCATCGCCCGGAAGGAGTTCCGGGAGGATCTCTTTTTCCGGCTCAACGTGGTTCCCATCCATATCCCGGCCCTCCGCGAACGGATGGAGGATGTCCCGTTGCTCGCCGCCCGGTTCATTGAGCGGTCGGCCCGTCGGCTCGGGATCCCGGTGCCTTCGATCGGGGAGGATTGCCTGGAGGCCGTGATGGCACACTCGTGGCCGGGGAACATTCGTGAGCTTCAGAATGTGCTCCAGCGGGCCGTGATCTTTGCTGCCGGGGCGGAAACCCTCACCGCGGAGCATCTGGCCCTGACGGGGGGATCGGCCGGCGGGCACGGGCCGATGGCCTCCGTCGACCTGAAACAGCGCGGGGCGTTCCGTCCCGTGGGGGAGCTCGAGAATCTTCCGACCTTGGAGCAGGTGGAAAAGGACCTGATCTTCGCGGCGCTGCAGCGGTGCAACAACAACCGCACCCACGCCGCCCGGATGATCGGCATCAGCCTGAGAACCCTGCGCAACAAGCTCAGCCTGTATCGTCGGGCCGGGTATCGGGAAGCGATGCTCGTTCATGACGGCGATGAGACGGTGTCTGCGGCCGCCTGACCTGGG
>DMJJ01000406.1 GCA_003452185.1 Verrucomicrobiales bacterium
CGCTCAGGGCCAGGAGAGCGGCGCTCTTCACCGGAGGAATGATGCCGGCCAAGGAGCCTGCGGTTGCGGAGCTCGGGCGGTGGTCGGCACCGACCTGCCAGGGCGTGGCACCCGTGGGACGCGCATCTCCGTCGATGTCCGTCTGCAGGAGCGTGGACGGCTGATTCATGATGTTGCGCGTGGTGAGGTTGACACCGGAAGCCAGAGGGCTCCCGGAAGCCGGGATGGTCGCGAAGTGGTAGTTGCCGCGGGGATTCCCGGCGGTGCCTCCAAGCACCGTCCCATCATGCTTCTTGCCGCTCGGGTAATAGAGCCCGATGGGATCGAATCGCACCGCGATGTTGTTACCCGCTTCATCCGGCACGACCGCGATGTAGAGGCTGTCCTGGTACGTCACTCCGAAGGGCGGAACCGGCTGCGGGGTGGTCGAGCTTGCGGTGGCAAAGGTCAGGTAGTTCTGATTCGGCGGAACCGCAGGAACTGCAGGGCGACCAGGCCGGGCGGGCGGGACGCCGCCAGGCCCCGCGGGCGTCGGCGGAACGGCGGGGATCGCGGCTGCCCCAGGGAAGTAGGCAGCGGTCAGGAGTCCGGTATCGGTCGAGTTGACCGTGCCGACATCCTTGGGCCCATCGAGAACCAGGCCAGCAAGGGCATTGTTCGTCGGCTCGTTTCCAGTGCCACCCCACCCGGTTCCCGGGATCGAGGAACCGATACCGCCCGGGTTTCCGTTCGGCAAGGTCAGGCGTCGGAAGTCGAAGTGGTAGGCCAGGTTGTTATAGATGATGTTGTTCTTGAACGAGGCCGGCAGCGAGAACCGAGGTCCACCGACCTGAGTGAACGCCGCACTGCTCGGCTCATTGGCGATGCCCGCAGGAGTGGGGGTCGAAACCATCGCGTTGCCGGAGAATGCCGCGTGGGCCGTAGCCGTGCTGATGTTGTTCGCGATGGTGTTGTTGTCGATGTAGGCGAAGGCGGTATCGATCATCGAGATGCCGCCGCCTGCAAACCCGGCAACGTTATCCACGATGATATTGTTGAAGATGTTGACATGATACCGATCGCGGCCGTTGTTGAAGTTGACGCCGTCAGCGAAGTTCGCCGTGTCGTAGTCATCCCCGTTCACACCCGCCAGGCGGATGCCGCCACCGAATCCAGCCCCGGCCAGGTTCCCCTGGATCAGGTTGTTCATGATAGTCACGGAGCCGGAACCGCTCGTCAGGGTCGGCGTCTGAGTGACCACGCCATTCGCACTGGTCGTCCGGGTCGGACCATCCTGCTCGCCGCCGACGAAGATGCCGGCGCCGTCGCCGCCACCCGCCGAGTAGCCCCAGAAGCATTCGTTGAAGGCGACCACGTTGTTCAGGATCATGCCGCCAGGGCTGAGACCGACGTGGGCGATACCGCCACCGCCAGCCCCGCCACCGACGATCCCGTTGTTGCCGCCAGGATCGGCCGTGGCGAAGTTCCCCATCACGTAGTTGTTTTCAACCCGATAGTGGGTCGCCCCGGTGTAGATCGCGATGCCGCCGCCGCCGTTCACGGCGCTGTTTTTCACAACCTCGTTGAACTCGATCACGAGATTCGTGTTGTTGTAAGTGACGCCGAGGGTGCTCTCCATGCCGATCGAGATACCGCCGCCGCCGCCGTTGTTGCGGTTGCCGAAGATGCGGTTGTTGCTGATATGGAGGTTGGCCGTTCCGTTGAAGACGCTGATACCACCCCCTTGCAGGGCACCAACGATCTGGAAGCCGTCGATCCGGGGCGCCGCGAAAGGAGCCTTGGGCACGACGGTTCCGTTTTGGTCGAGCGTGTAGGTGTAGAACCCATCATCCAGCCCGAAGACCATGAACCCAGGGCACTCATTCGCGGAGAACGGGTTGTTGCCGTCGCCCATGAGCGCGGCAATCTTGTCGTGCCACATCTGCATGCGGGTGTCGGGAGTCGGATTGGCCCGGAGGACGGTCCCGAAGCCGGCGCCCTGCATGCGGATGGGGCGATCGATGATCGGGTTTTCGTTCCAGTCATACGGGCTGATCGGCACGACCACGAGGTCGCCCGGAGCCGAGGCATCGATCGCATCCTGGATCGGAGTCGGGGGAAGTCCGCCCGGAGGGGTGAAGGTGTAGTCAACCGGCGGGACGAAGTGAACCTTCGAGGCGTCGGGCTCATACTGGAGGGTCACGCCAATCGGGGAAGTCTTCCCGCCAGCGCGAACGACAAGAAGCTGGAGCTGCTTGGCAACCCCGTTCGCGATGGAAATTGGGAGCTTGAAGGTGATCGTGCTGTTGCTCCAATGAATGTCGCTGCCAGAGAGGGTGGACAGGTCGTAGCTGGCACCCAACTCGTCGATCAGCTTGACCGTGGAGCCAGTTCCGGCGGCACCGAAGCCGAAGTCACGCTCCACCGTGTTCGCAGAACCGTAGAGATGATAGTCGGGGTCCATGACATGAACCGTGCCGCGGGAGGTCAGGGTTACGACATCGGTCGAGTTCCTGACGTACGAGCCGGCCAGGGTCGGATCGACGCTAGCACACGTGGGGCAACCCGCGACGCCAGCCGTGGTGCCGGCGATGGAGTAGATCACCGGCGTGCCCGTGGGAGGCTCGACATCGAGCGTTCCGTTCGGCGAACCAACGAACGCCGCCGTCGGAAGGATCGGCGTGTCCGCGTAGAGGAAGCCGCCCGGATAGTAATGGAGCGTCCAGGGGGTGGTGGTGAAGTTCGGGTTGTAGTTCGGATCCGGGATACGGACGCCATCCGGGTCGGCAGGATCGGCCGGCATGGTCGGGTCGTTCAGGATCAGGGTCAGCATCTGCGGGGCGAAGCCGCTGGGATCGGGCACGGCGGCATTGTAGGTCGAGGGGAGAAGGGCGTTGTAGCTGCCGTACTCATCGGCATAGCAGCGGCCGACCTCATGGCCCAGCCAGTCGCGGATCGAGACGGGGATGATGCCCGGGGCTTCCTTCTCGTTGTAGCTCGGGTTCGACGGGTCGAACTCGGCCGAGAGGTCGTTCAGGGTGAACCCAACCAAGCGGGCCGCCTTCGGCACCTCGGTGTAGAGGTGGAAATCCGCCCCAGCGTTGATGCCATCCTTGACGCTAAGCAGCTTGCGGTCGGCCAGCGGACGCCACTGGTTGGCGTAGTCGGCGGGGATCGCCTGATCCGGGAACAGGTTCTGGAAGGCCGGAACCCAATGGAAGTCACCGATACACTCGGGCGGGAGCAGCAAGGCGCTCGGGACGTAAGCATCTCCAAAGAAGACGTTACGAGCCTCCTCGGTCTGGATCAGGTAGCCCGGAGGAGGCTGAACCTGGACCACATAATTGCCAGGGTGGAGGTAGGTCACCGCCCCCGGGCGATCCCCATCCGCGGTCGGAGGATACTTCGCCATGCCGCCCGGGTAGTAGCCGCCGAAGAGGTAGCCACCGTCGAACACCCCGGTCCGGACCTGATTCCAAGTCGCCAGGTTGTCGCTGCCGACAATTTTGCGGCCCATGACCGTGGGAGCGTTCTCCTGAACGGTGCCGGCGGGGAATCCATGGATCCCGTCGACAGCGTTGGCGAGCACGTCATCGTCAAAACTGTCCGAATGAACGATGTTAACCGCATCACCCGGGTTGAAGGCGTGATAGCCGGCAGTCTTGGTCGGGTTAACCTCATCGCGATCGAGGTACTTCGAGTGGTCGAGGTCATCGAGATCGATGTCCTCAGGGCCACGCTGGGTCGGATCATTCATCCACCCGAACGGGTAGTTGTCGACATCGGAGGTCCGGGGAGCCCGGCCGGCGGCAGGCCCGGCGAGGTTACCCTGCCGCTTCATCTTCCATCGGTTGATGTCCGCGGGCTGGCCGTTCACGAGGGTCTTGGAGCCATACTGGGCAGCAAGCGTTGCAAAGTTGGGCTCATACTCATAGAGGGAGACCTGGACACGCGGGATACCAGCATCCCAAAGCTCCATCGTCCCATTGCGCGGATCGGCCTCGGCGCGGGTATTGTTGTAGGAGATAATACCAGCGATACCGCCATTCTCCCCCTTCTTGTAGGCCGTCTTGCCCCAGTCGACGCGGTTATCCTGACCGAGGTAGAGCTGCATCGCCTGGAGCAGCAGCGGTGCCTCCGGCGTGCTGTTCGTGTCGGTGCGGGAGAGGTTGTTCCGGATGGCCGCCGGCATCTGCAGGTTCAGGATCGGCTTGGTGATGTCGGCCGTTCCGTCCGCCTTCAGCTCGTACTGGCCCTGGGGAGCACGGAACCCTTCGGAGGGCATCTGCCAGAAGCTGTTGCCGTCCTTCGGCTCGAAGAAGCTCCCGTCCGGCTTAGCGCCAGGGATAAAGCCACCCTTGTCAACCACCGCGGTCAAGCCGGTCGGCTTGAAGCGGGTGAAGTCGACTTCGGCGATGAGCCACTTGAAGAACGGGAAGACTTCCGCAAAGTTGTAGTTACCGTCGTTGTCGGTGATGGTCGACATGTAGATGCTGCCGTTGCGGTAGCGGAGGTTCACCACCTGCTGGCGAAGACCTTCATCCCCCTGGTCAGGGAACCCGTTGCCGTTGTGGTCATAGAAAACAGACCCGCGGAAGCTGCCGAACCAGCCGATCACGAGAACGTCGGGCATCTGGTAAGTCGCAGAGGTCACCGTAGTCACCGTGTTGCCGTTCACCGAAGCGACCATGGTAAGGCCGCGATAGTTGGCACCATTCCCGGTGGCCTGATCACTGAAAACGAACGTCCGGGTATTTCCGGAGGTCGTGATCTGGACCCCGTTCGCCGAAGCGGTGCCGAAGCTAGTAAGCTGAGCGGCGTTGGGCCGGGGAGGAACCTTCAGGTAGGTCGTATTCCAGATCGCATCCAGAGCGGTATCCCAGGAGACGAATTCAAACGTGGTGCCGCCGCGGACGCCGTTGATCGTGAATTCGCCCGTGTCCGGGTTGGCAGCCGCGGCGTAGAGGCCGGCCCCGCCGGCAACTTCGTTGATCGCGAACCAGGCGTTCGGAACGGGAGAGCCAGGTGCCACAGCCAGGGTCAGGGGCGGGGTGCCATAGTGGTTGTACCGGATCTTACCCTTGACGGTAACCGCGGCGTTCGCGTTGTTGGGCGAAGCGTTGGGGGTCGGCAACCCGGGGAGCTTGTCAGGATCGACCATGCCGAAGAAGGCGTGATAGAAACCGGTGCCAAAGCCTTCGATGAAGATGCGGGGATTGTTCGGGGAGGCCCAGGTATCAACCGTCTGCGTTCCTTCGATCGTCGCCGTCTGGTGCCAGTTGCCGCCACCCTTGACGCTGGCATGTCCACCCGTCCAGTTCTCCCCGGTGGGAGGAACGACCTGAATACCAAACTTGCCCATCCAGAGATTCTTCACCAGGGCCTTACCATCCTTGTCGGTGTAGATGAACCCATCGCCCATCTTGAGGATTTCTCCCGTGGCGGGATCGTACTCGGTTCCAAGCTGGTTACCGAACGCATCCTGCCTCACCGGGCCGCCGATGATCGGGTCGAGGACCTGGATGCGGAAGCCACCGAGGCCTTCCTCACCATCATCCGGTTCGTTGTTGACCGGCGCCTTGTCGTGGAAGACGAGGACGGAAATCTGAACCGTCGGAAGGGCGCGAACGGCATGGTTGTTCAGCTTGATCTTCGCGTAGGCGATCTTGCCCTGCTCCACGGTCACGCTGATGCCCCCGACGCTGTAGCCGTCGGCCATGGCGCTCAGAACATAACGCCCCGGCGGGATCGACTGCGGGGTGAGGGTCGGGAGGGTCGGAGGAAGCGCGAGGGTGGTGCTCGACGGAACGATCACCGGCAGGGTGACCGGCGGCATGTGGAGCTCGACCCACTGGGAGCCAGCGTTGCCGGCAATCGGGTTGAACACCTCCTCGCCGCTCGCCACGACGGGGGCATAGCTCTTGTGAACGACGAGGGAAACGGAATCGTTCTGCGGCGTCCCGGGCGTCGTAAGGTCGGTGTTGTCGACCTCGAGCAGCCAACGGAATCCGGGGACCGGCGCCCCGGCATCGTCGTAGACCGCCACGCGCAGTCCCGTCGGGGCCGGCGCGGCGTTCGGGTCAGCCTGCGCCACGGCGGAGGTCGGCGTCACCAGCGCGACCAGGGACGCGAAGGCCGAAAGGGAGGCCACCTTTCGGAGCAATGCGGAGATAGGGTTCAGTTTCATAGGTATCAGAAAAAATCGTAGCGGCGTTGGCGTTCCTGATTGGGAAAGATTCGTCAAATGGGCGGCGTCTGCGTTAGGGGATCCTCGGCGTTCCAGCGAAACCGAACAGGGATTGCTCCGACTCTGCTATAGGGAACTCCCTGAGCTCGGTACGCAAAAAAAAAGACGCCTCGCGGATGCGAAGGACTCCTTCTGATTCGACCAAGCCACCGCGGCTTCGGTTATTCATGGCACGTCTGGTATCCACCTGTGACTGGACCGGGATGAGTGACTTTCCCGACCCGACACATCACAGAAGTGTGCCCGCGCACGGACTGCTACACGCAGCCCCTGGCACCCCCTACCTCCCTTCACTAAATCTAAACGCAATGCCTCTGGGCACACGTCCTGGAACGTAGTTGTCTTAGCGCGGACACTCTCTGACTCGGATAAGATGGTTTTTACACCACGCATTGATCTTTCGCAAGGCGTTTGTTGCCGCATCCACGGAAAAAAATGCGACCTTATGATGAGCAACACCCTGCCCATACACTCTTTTCGGAGCATTTTGTATAACTCTTAAGCAGCATTCAGAACTCCCCCTCCGAAACCCAAGGATTAGCATGCTCTTATCCTTTTTATCCCTCAGGCAGATCCTTTCTTGGCGTGAGTGGGATTGGGGGAGGAGAACAGGCGAGCTAATCCATTTCGGGGCCCACATCGTGGTTAGCGACCCGCGGATCGCTCCAAAAACGGGGTCAGGGCGGCAACCAGGAACCGGACGCACGGCTCGACAACCACGGTTCCGTGAAACCCCGGAACATCCACCACCTCCACACCGGATTCAGCATAGGGCTTCCACCCCAACTCATTGTCAGGGAGAACACCCCACGGTTGGTGGGTTGCCCGGAATAAGGTGAGCCGACCCGGGTAGGGTTTTACCTGATAGGCATCATACGCCTTTTGAATGGCGTGCTGGGTTTGCTTCAACGAGTCCGGCAACGGCTTCCCGATCAGGTGATGGAACTGGACCGTGAGCTGGCGCCAGCCCCGTCGGTGGGCGCGACGGAGCTTCAGCCGGGCTTTCTTGAGTCGATGGGCGATGTACTCCCATCGGCCGCCGGGAGGGAGCAGGAGGAGGTTCCCCCAGTGTTGCTGCACCTGCTGAAACGTGCGGGCGAGCTTCAGCCGCGTCTTGCCGACCCCGGGCCGCAGCCTCGGGTATCCCGGCCCGTTCGTGTCGAACAACGCAAGCAGGGCCACTCTCTCCCCGAGTCGATGGAGCTGCTGCGCGATCTCCCAGGCGACCACTCCACCATAGGAAGCCCCGCCGATGTGGTAGGGTCCCTTCGGTTGCACCGTCCGGATCTCCGCGATGTAGTGGGCGGCCATCTCCTCGATGGTGTTGTGGTACGGCAGCCGTCCATCAAGCCCCCGCGGCTGGAGTCCGTAGAACGGCTGCTCCTGGCCGAGCCGTTTCGCGAGGTCGCGGTAAAAAAGGACATTTCCCCCCGCCGCGTGAACGCAAAAGAGAGGGGGGCGGGTGCCGTGCGGCTGGATCGGCACGAGCGACGACCAGCCCTGGCTCTCCCCGTGGGTGCGGATCCACCCGGCGAGCTCGGCCAGCGTCGGGGCCTCGAACAGGGCGGCGAGCGGGACGTTCCTCCCGAGCCGTGACCGGATCGTGCTGAAGAGTCGAACCGCCAGGAGGGAATGGCCGCCGAGATCGAAGAAACTGTCGTTTCGGGAGACCTGACGCACCCCCAGGACTTCCTCCCAGATTCGGGCAAGCTGCCCCTCCAGCTCATCCTTGGGCTGCTCGGCCGGGGTGAGGGCGAGCGGGGTCCCGTCGAACACCGGCGCCGGAAGTCCCTTCCGATCCACCTTCCCATTCGGGGTCATGGGAAACCCATCGAGAGTGACGAACGCCGCCGGCACCATGTACTGGGGAAGCTCGGCGACGAGGAACCCCTTGAGCTCGGTCACGGATGGAGCGACGGCGCTCCTCGTCACCAGGTAGGCGACCAGTCGCCGATCCCCTGGGGCGACCTCCCGGTCGACGACCAACGCCTGCGCCACCCCGGGGTGTCGGGAGAGGCGGGTTTCGATTTCCCCCAGCTCAATGCGGAATCCGCGGATCTTGAC
>DMJJ01000471.1 GCA_003452185.1 Verrucomicrobiales bacterium
CGCTTAAGGCTGTTGTAGGAGATCTCGAGCCAGCGGCTCTGGTTGATAAAGCCGGTTCCCCAGTCCTTGTACTTCTCGGGAAGCCCGGCGGCCTTGACCTGTTCGAGGGTCTTGGCCTCCGCGATCGCCTTGGCGACCGTGGCCGTGGTGAGCTTCAGCATCTCGAGATACGACTCCAGGTCGGCGCGGGTCCCCAGATTCCCGTGCCCCGGGATGATCTTCACCTCGGGGGGAAGCATCTTCAGGGCGGCCTCGATGTTGCGAACCAGCCCGGCGACATCCCCGCCGCTCCCGAGATCGACGAACGGGAACTTGCCGTTGAAGAAGAGGTCCCCCATGTGCACGACCCCCGATTTCGTGAAATAGACAATCGAGTCGCCGTCCGTGTGCCCGGGTCCGAGATGGATCAGGCGGATCTCCTCGCCGTTGAAGTGCACCGACATCGTGTTCTCGAAGGTCAGCACCGGAAGCGCCTCCTTGGGGGTGTCGGACTTGTCGGCCAGCCGCTTGCGGACGTTCTCCTGCGCGATGATGTGCCCCTTGCGCCCGAAGTAGGCGTTGCCCCCCGTGTGATCGCCATGCCAGTGGGTGTTGAGGACGAATTTCAACGTCCCCTTGTCGAGGGAGCCGAGCGCCCCCTCGATCCGCTCCGCGAGCGGCGCAAACTGGTCATCCACGATGAGGATCCCGTCGGGACCGACCGAAACACCGATGTTCCCGCCCGAGCCGACGAGCATATGGACGCCCCCCGCGACCGGTTGGGTTTTGATTTCGACCTTCGACATGTCTCGCTGCTGAGCGGATGAGGCCGGCGCGAGGGCGAGGGCAAGGGCGAGCGCGGCCGCGAGCCCGAGGGGAAGAAGGAAGGTGCACTTTGTCATGGGTGTGTCGGGTGAGGTTGGGGTTTTCTGGCGCGGGCGGCACCCTGCTCCCGTCCCGTGGCGAAGGCAAGAGCGGGATGATCGGTTCAAACTGGAGTTGCGTGACCGGATCCGCCCGCACCCGGGTCTATCACCCCGGCTCAGGGCGACACGGTCGGGATCGGAGGGACTTCACTTCGCCGCAGCGGTCCGCTCCCGGGCCAACTGTTCAAGAAAGCGCTGCTCAGCCGAGGCCAGGAAGGAGCGGGGGAACTCACGGTCGACAAAGGGGTTTACGCCGGGAGCGCCAGCCAGGCGCTCGGCCCGGGAGGCCAGGTCGAAGAAGCTGGCGTGCGGCGCCAGGAACACATCGCACGGCAGGCTAAGGAGCGTCCGGTAAGTCCGGGTCAGATCCTCGGCGATCTCCGGGTATTGCGCATTCCCCACCAACCGCACTCCCGGGAGCACGGTGGTGCTGCCGAAGAAGAGGACGTGGCGGGTCTTGCCTTCGTCCGCGACCTCCATGGTCCAGGAGGTACACCCCCGGGTGTGGCCCGGGGTGAGATGGCAGGTGAGGGTCACTCCACCGAGCGTCACCGTATCCCCATCCCGCACCACGCGGTCCGCCACGATGGGCGGGTAGCCCATGACGGCAAGTTCCTGACCGCTGTAATCGTTCGTGCCCCCGCTGGCCAGCAGCGCCGCATCGGCCTGGCTCGCGACCACCGTCGCCCCGGTCCACCGCTTCATCAGGGCGTGGCCGCCAACGTGGTCGACATGGGCATGGCTGCTGAGGATGTAACGGATGTCGGTCAGCTTGAACCCCAGCGCCGTGATGTTCTCCCGGAGGATCGGCGGGGTTGCGGCAAACCCCGTGTCGAGGAGGATGTGCCCCGCCTCGGTGGTGATGAGGAACGAGCTCACGCCGGCCGGGCCCACGTAATGGATCGGCCCCAGGAGGCGGAACGGCTTGCGTCGGACGTTCCAGGCCACCCACTCCCTGGGGAGCGCAGGGTTCCATCGGACCTCCTCGCCGGAGGAGGAGGAGGCCTGGGAGTCCCCCGTCGCAGCCCGGAGGGTCGTGAGTCCAGAGAGGAGTTGAATCGCCAGTGCCAGGAACGTCAGCAAGGGGTAGCTTCGATTGAAGGACGCGGGGCGCACAAGGGATCCCTACCAGCGCAGCCCCGACAAGTCACGCCCCGGGGCGCAGAAGGGCTCCCTCGGGTTTGGTCGCACCCGCTCCCGCGCCCCCGGCCGGGGGTCAGAGCAGGACACCGCGCAGGATTCCGTAGGCAACACTGAAGTAGATCACCAGCCCGGTGACATCCACCAGCGTCGCGACCAGGGGGGCGGAGGAGACGGCGGGATCGAAGCTCAGCCGTCGCAGGATGAACGGGAGCATCGCCCCCATGATGCTTCCGAAGAGCACCACTCCGACGAGGCTGAGTGCCACGGTGATGGCGATCAGGAAGTAGTGCTCCCCGTAGAGCTTCGCGCGGGTCGGCCAGGCCAGGATCCGGATCAGGGCGATGCCGGCCAGCACCGACCCGAGCGCGACCCCCGCCACCAACTCGCGCCAGAGGACCCGCCACCAGTCGGCCAGCGAAACATCCTTCACCGCCATGGCCCGGATGATGAGGGACGTCGCCTGGGACCCCGAGTTGCCCCCGCTGGAGATGATCAGCGGGATGAAGAGCGAGAGGACCACCGCCTTCTCAATCTCCCCCTCAAAATACCCCATCGCCGTGGCCGTGAGCATCTCCCCCAGGAACAGCAGGGCGAGCCAGCCCGCGCGCTTGCGGATCATCCGGCCGAGGCCGATCGAGAGATACGGGGCGTCGAGCGCCTCCATGCCGCCGAGTCGTTGCATGTCCTCGGTGGCCTCCCGCTCCGCAACGTCCAGGATGTCGTCCACGGTCACAACCCCGACCAGGCAGCCATGGGAATCGACCACGGGGAGCACCGTGAGATCGTATTTTTGAAAGGCTTCAATCGCCGTTTCCTGGTCATCGGTGACGTTCAGGGCAGTGACCGGCTGCTCCAGCAGCTCCACGACGGGGGTGTTGAGCTCCGCCACCACGAGCACCCGGAGGCGGACGCGGGCAACGAGGCATCCCCGGTCGTCCACCACGTAGAGCTGGTTAAGGGTATCCTGGTCCCGGCCAACGCGGCGGAGATGCTCCAGCACCTGGGCGACGGTCCATCCCTGCTGGATCGAGACGTACCGGGGGGTCATCCGCCGCCCGACGGAGTCCTTGGGGTAGCCAAGGAGCCCCACGGCCACCTTTCGCTCCTCGGGACGAAGGAGCTGGAGCAGCTTCTGGGTGGCGGGGGCGGGGAGCTCCTCGAGGAGCGCGGTGCGGTCGTCGGGGGCGAGCTCATTGAGGATCTTCGCCACCTCCTCGCTCCCAAGGGCGCGGAGGAGGCTCTCCTGGTCCTCCATCGAGAGGTATTCAAAGACCTCGGCCGCCTGGCGCTTGTGGAGCACCCGGAGCAGCACGGCCTTGTCGGCCGCCTCCATGTCGGTGAGGATCTCGGCGATGTCGACGGGGGCAAAGTCCTCCAGGGTCTCCCGCAGGCGACCGAAATCCCGCTCACGAATGAGCTCCTTGAGTTCGGGCTGGAGGAGGTTGCCGATCATTTGTCCCCCTCATTGTTGGCCGAGTCCTCCCCCGGCTTCAACCCAAACTGCCGGAGTTTTTCGCGCATGGTGAGGCGGGAGACCCCGACCCACCGGGCGGCGCGCGCCTGATTCCCTCCAGCCTGGGCGATGGCCTGGGAGAAGAGCTCCCTCTCGGCCGCCTGCACCAGGCACCCGAGGGCATCGTTGATCTCCCCCCGCTGCGCGGCGCCAAGCAGCTCGGCGGCCATCTGCTGGAGGGACTGGCCCCGCTCGAGCGCGGGAGCCCTCCCCTCGGCAAGCGCCGCGGCCACCTGCTCCGGAGTGATGGGGTATCCACGCGAGACAAGCAGCAGTTTCCGGACAACGTTCTCGAGTTCACGGACATTCCCGGGCCACGGGTGGCTGGTCAACGTGGCAAGGGCCGCGGGCTGGAGGACCGCCACGGTCGGGAAACCGAACTCCGTCGTATAGCGGTTCAGGAAGTAGGAGGCCAGAGGAGGGATGTCCTCGGGCCGTTCGCGGAGCGCCGGCAGGCGGAGGGTCACCACGCTGAGGCGGTAAAAGAGGTCCTCCCGGAACTGGCCCGCCTGCATCGCCGCCTCAAGATCGCGATGCGTGGCGGCGATCACCCGCACGTCCACGGGAAGCGTCTCCCTGCCGCCGACCCTCTGGATGCACCGCTCCTGGAGGACCCGCAGCAGCTTGGCCTGGGTTCCCGACGTCAGGTCCCCGATTTCATCAAGAAACAGGGTCCCGCCGTTCGCCTGCTCGAATCGCCCGATGCGCCGGGTGTCCGCCCCGGTGAACGCCCCCCGCTCGTGCCCGAAGAGCTCGCTTTCGAGGAGGTTCTCAGGGATCGCGGCACAGTTGATCGCCACGAACGGGGCCTGGGCCCGTCCGCTGTACTGCCAGAGAGCCCGGGCGATAAGCTCCTTGCCGGTCCCGGTCTCGCCTCGAATCAGCACGGTGACCGGCTTGTCCGCCACCCGACCCACCTCCTTGTAGATCGCCTGCATCGCGCGGCTGCTGCCCACGATGGCATCCTTGTCGGCTGCGGCATCCCCCAGGGAGACCGGCACGTTGGCCAGCCGGCTGTTGGTGACCGCACGATGGAGAAGGTGAATGAGCTCGGCGGTATCGAACGGCTTGACCAGGTACTCGAAGGCGCCGGCACGGGTCGCCTCGATCGCCACATCCGTCGTCCCATAGGCCGTCATGAGGATGATTGGAAGGCGGGGGCGGGAGGCGTGGAGCTCCCGGACCAGGTCGAGGCCGCTCAACCCCGGCATCTTGAGATCGGTCAGGACGACGTCGAACGGCTCGGCCGAGGCCCGGCGCAGGCCGTCGTCCCCCCGCCCCTCGTGGGCGACGACGAACTCCTCCGTGGTGAGGACATCCCTCAGGGAGTCGGCAATGGTGAGATCATCTTCGATCAGGAGGATTCGGCCGGGAGCGCTCATGAGGTCAGGGGATGGGGATCAACATCTGGGTCAAGGGGGGTGGCCCGGGCCGTCGTCCCGAGGGGCGGGGGTCGACGGGGAATGGAGGGCCTGGGGAGACGCGGAGGGGGAGGGCCGGTGCCGCGGGAGGCGGATCCCGAAGGTGGTCCCCTCCCCCACCTGGGTCTGGAACTGCAGCGCCCCGCCATGCTTCTCCACGATGCGGGCCGCGATGGAGAGCCCGAGGCCCGTCCCCCCTTCCTTGGTGGTGAAGAAGGGATCAAAGAGCCGGTCCTGCACATGGAGGGCGATTCCGGCACCGGTGTCGCGAACCTCGAGCACGACCACCTCGCAGAGCCGGTCCTCCAGGCGCCCGAGGTCGGCCCGGGCCCGGAGGGTGACCCGCCCGCCGGGGGGCGTGGCATCGGCGGCGTTCTGGACCAGGTTGATCAGCACCTGCTTGATCTGCTCCAGGTCGGCGCGGACCAGCAGCTCCTGCCCCGGATCCTCCACCGTCAGGCGCACCCCCCGCTTCTCAAGCGCCGGGCCGAGGAGCTGGCAGACCTCGTGGGCGGCCTGGATGGCAGGGATCGCGAGGAGGTCGGGGTCGACCGGGCGAGCGAAATGGAGGAAGTCGCGAACGATCCGCTCCAGCCGGCTGATCTCGCTCTCGATGACGTCCGTGTCGGCGCGGTCCTGCGTGTTGGGAATCAGCCGGCGGCGGAGGGAGAAGAGCCTCACCTTGATCGCCGTGAGGGGATTCCGGATCTCATGGGCGACGCCTGCCGCCAGCATCCCGAGGCTGACCAGCTTCTCGTGCCGCTCGACGAGCATCCGGCTTTCAATCAGCTGGACCCGCAGAGGGGCGATCAGCTCGCGATAGATCGTCCAGGCAAGCCAGCCGCCGGCGAGCAACAGGAAGCTCAGGGCAAAGAGCATCCCGAGCATCACCCGCTCCAGGGAGGCCCGGACCCCCTCGACCAGCGCCTGGACCGAGGATTGGTGCTCCTCCGCCAGCTCCGCCCCAAGCTTGAGGATGAGGGCCGCCTGGCGCTCGAACTCCGCAAGCGCCCCGACCAGCTTCTCCGCTCCCCCGGTGACGATCGCCTGCTCCACCGACTCGGCCGCATGGCGGTAATCGTCGAAGGCCGGATCGAGGAGCTTCAGGATCGCCTTCTCCCTCCGGCTCGTCAGTTGGGCGAAGGTCACGTCGATCCAGGTGTCGAGGGCCCGGCTCTGAGCGGTGAACTCATTCCAGACCGCCCGGTCGCGGCCGACCGCGTACCGGAACATCTGTGTGTTGAGGTCCCCGATCTGGTTTCGAAACTGGTCGGAGATGTCGTTGCTCCCCAGCCCCTGCGATGTGATGAGGGCCCGGAGGGTGTGGATCTGCATCCACGACGTCCAGGTTCCGAGGACAATGGTGCCCGCCACCAGAAGGATCCCCACGACGAAGGCGGTGACCCGGGTCCTGAACCCGAGCTTGATCTTGGGGTGCCTGACGAGCCAGCGCATGAGCGGGGTCACAGGGATCGGCAGCGGGAGCCCCCGATCCATGGGCTGGAAACGTAAACCCAAAGGCTTCGGGAGGATAGGCGAAAAACAACCCTGAGCCGCGGCGGGCCGGGATCCACCCGGGCGACGCCGGGGGGGTCGGATCTCCCGATGTTTCGATGTTGCTTCGATTCCGTGAACCGTGCAGGTTCGGTCTCGTTCGGCCGGATGGCCCGCGCGGGGAGTGCCGAGCAAACGCAAGCCTATGTCGACGACCTACATCACAAAGAAAACCCTGGGGTTGGAAACGGTCGAGCCCGCGGTTACCCCCCCTCCTGCAGATGCCGCGACCGCGGCGTTTGCCAAGAAGCCCAAGGTCGGCTCCGGGCGTTCCCGGAAGAAGGAGATTCCCGAAGGTTTGTGGACCAAATGCCCCAAGTGCAGCACCATGGTATTCGACAAGGAGCTCGATACCAACCTGAAGGTCTGCCCCAAGTGCTCGCACCACTTCCCGATCGTCGCCCGGGAACGGATCCATTCCCTGGTGGAAACCTGCTCCTTTAGCGAGATGGACGCCGACATGGTCAGCGTCGACGTCCTCGAGTTCACCGGCGTTGCCTCGTATCGCGACAAGCTGGACGCCTACCAGAAGTCGACCCAGCTCAAGGACGCCGTCATCACCGGCATCGGCACCATCGGACCCCACCGGGTGGCGCTTGGAGTGATGGATTTCAGCTTCCTGGGGGGCTCGATGGGCTCCGTCGTGGGGGAGAAGCTCACGCGATTGATCGAGGCGGCCACCGACAAGGATCTCCCGGTCGTGATTTTTAGCACCAGCGGCGGCGCCCGGATGTATGAGGGGATGTTCAGCCTGATGCAGATGGCCAAGACCTGCGGAGCCCTGGCCTATCATGCGGAGAAAAAGCTTCCCTACCTCAGCGTCCTGACCCACCCGACCATGGCGGGGGTCTCGGCCAGCTTTGCGACGGTGGGCGATCTCATCATCGCCGAACCGGGGGCCATGATCGGGTTCGCCGGGCCGCGCGTCATCAAGGACACCACCCAGGCGGAGTTGCCGCCGGGATTCCAGACCGCCGAGTTCCTCCTGGACCACGGGCTGATCGATTCGATTGTCTCGCGCAACCAGATGAAGGACCGCCTGGTGTATTACCTCGACTTCATGATGCATGCCCGACGCCCCGGGGCCGCATCCGGAAACTGACCCCGATGAGGCGCAGGCAGCCCTGCCGTGGCGGCGGAGGGGGAACTCCCCGCACGATGGCTGACAGGGTCCCGGCAGCGATGCTGCTTGTCTGGCTCGCCCTCCTCCCTTCCTTCCCGCTCGCGGCGAGCGTCACCCAGGTCACGGCAACACCGGCGATGCTGTACCTCCAGGGGGAGGTCCCCGCCGGCACCTCGATCCTCGTGGAGGAGGAGCCATGGGAGCGGGAAGGGGAAAGCCACCCGCTCCGGGAGATCGGCCGGGTTCAGGGACCAAGCCGGTTCGAGATCGCCCTCCCCCGGATGGATGGAGCCATCGACCGGCTCTACCGGAAGTTCCAGACCTTCTCACTCCCCGCGGGCTCTCGCAGCGAGCCGCCCAGGGCCGACGGCCCCCCGCGCCATGTGGACGTCTGGCGCGGAGTCTCGGCCAACCCCGATCCCTTCCCCTCGCCTCCCAGCAAAAAAGGGCTCCAGGTCCAGATGGTCGAGGATGCCATCGCCCTCGGGGTGAAACACGCCGCCCTGAACCTCAACCTGGCCCAGCTCGTCGACCTGAAGGGAGGACCCGGAAGCCTCCCCTGGTCCCACGGAGGGGAGACCTTTCACTTCAATGCCGGATACGTCGGGGGCCTCGATTCCCAGGTGAAGCCCCTCTCCGCCGCGGGGGCCGTCGTCTCCCTCATCCTCCTGGTGTACGAGTCGGCGGACCCCGCCTTGAACACCCTGCTGCTCCATCCCGCCTATGACCGGAGCTGCCCCAACCACCTCGGCGCGTTCAACACGGTGACGCCGGCCGGCAGCCGCCTTTACACCGCCGCCCTTGAGTTCCTGGCCGCGCGATACTGCGCCTCCAACTACCCCTCGGGCCGGGTGGCGAACTTCATCATCGGGAACGAGGTGAACTCCCACTGGTTCTGGAGCAACCGGGGCCACTGCACCCTGGAGGCCTTTGCGGAGGATTACCTCCAGGCGGTGCGGCTTGCCGTCACCGCGGTCCGGAAAGCCTCCTCCAGCGCCCGGGTGTACGTCAGCCTGGAACACCATTGGAACATCCGGTATCCGGGGGGCAAGGAGGGGGAGTCATTTGCGGGAAGACCGTTCCTCGACTACTTCCACCGGCGCGGGGTCGAGGAGGGGGACTTCGAGTGGCATGTCGCGTTCCACCCCTATCCGGAGGACCTCTTCCAGTGCCGGACCTGGCTCGACAAGAGTGCCCTCCCGCGGGAGGAAACCCCCCGCATCACGTTCAAGAACGTGGAGATGCTGACCCGCTACATGGCCGCCTCGCCGATGCGGTATCGCCCCCCCCCGAACGAGAGCTACTCGCTGCGAACCCGGCGTGTGATCCTGAGTGAGCAAGGGTTTCACGCCGCCAACGCTCCCGAGGGGGAGCTCTGGCAGGCTGCCGCCTACGCCTACGCCTACCGGAAGGTGGCGGGCAACCCCGGCATCGACGCCTTCATCCTGCACCGCCACGTCGACCACGCCCACGAAGGGGGACTGAACCTGGGGCTCTGGACCCACAAGCCGGGCTCGGTCGCCGATCCCGACAGGAAGCGGAGAATCTACGAGGTGTTCCTGAAAGCCGACCAGCCGGGGTGGCAGGAGGAGTTTGCCTTCGCGCTCCCCGTCATCGGGATTGCCCGCTGGGAGGACCTTCCCACCGAGTGACCCACCCCCTCCCCCCTGCACACCCGGGTGGAGGAGGGTTCCCGGACTAGGCCGGGGAGGAGTCGTCGGCCCCGGACACCAACTCCTTCACGCGGAATCGCATCGCCACCGGGACATAAACGACGACCGCGACCGTCATGAAGGCCGCGAAAGCGAGGTAATACGGCGCCCCCGAGAGCTTGGCGGTGTGGTCCGGATTCTGGATCAGTTTGTTGACCAGGGCGGTCAGCCCGTTGCCCAGGGAGATGGAGGCGAGCATCAGCGACATGACCGCCGACTTCATCCGCGCAGGGGCCTGGGTGTAGGAAAACTCCAGGCAGGTCCCGTAGCAGAGCACCTCCCCGGCGGTGAGAAGCGCGTGCCCCAGGAGCTGCCATCCCACGTTCACCCGGATGCCGGCCGCAAGCCGCTGCTCGATCCAGGCGGAGAGCAGGAAAGCGATCACCGGAAACACCAGCCCGATGCCGATCTTGCGAAGCGAGGTGAGCCGGAAGAACCGGTTCAGGGCGGGATACAGCCCGTAGGCGAAAGCGGGGATGAACACCAAGACGAGGAGCGGGTTGACGGCGGAGATCTGCGAGGGGAGCCACGTGTTCCCGAGAAACCGCAGGTCCATCCGTCCCGCCTGATCCACCCAGGCCGAGTACGCCTGGTCGCTCAGGCACCAGAACGCCGCCGAGAAGAGGTACACGACCGAGAGCCGGCCCAGGGCCCGGAGCCCCTCCGGGTCGAGCAGATCCCGGAGGAACTTCCGCCCCCCCGGCGGGACGTGGACAAACCGGTTCCGCCCCAGCCAGAAGACCACCGTTGCCACCCCCATCAGCACCCCGGGAACCCCGAATGCCACATGGGGTCCATATGACTCCAGGAGCTTCGGGATCAGGAGGGTGGCAACCACCGACCCTGCGTTGATGGAAAAGTAAAACCAGTAGAAGGCCCGCTCCAGGAGATGCCGGTTCCCGGCGCCGAACTGATCCCCCACATGGGATGAGACGCACGGCTTGATCCCGCCCGATCCGATCGCAATGAGCGTCAGCCCGACCTGGAGGCCGAGGAGGGTGTCGTCCAGCGCCAGGGCGAGATGACCGAGGCAATAGACGATCGAGAGGCTCAGGATCGTCCGATACTTGCCCAGGAAGATGTCGGAGAGGAGCGCCCCGGCGAGGGGAAAAAAGTAGGCCGCCGCCTCAAAGGAGTGGTAGCAGACCATCGCCTCCTCCTTCGAAAGGGGAGCCAGCGCCCCCATCCGGTCCCGAAGCAGCTTGGTCATGAACACCATCAGGATGGCCCGCATCCCGTAAAAGCTGAACCGCTCGGCAGCCTCGTTTCCGATGATGAAGGGGATGCCCGGCGGGAAGGTGGAGATCGAGGGTGCCTGGGTGGCGTACGGTTTGGAGGCCATGAGCTGGGGCGGGAGCGTAGCCGAGGGCGGCCCCGCGCGACAACGGGTAAAGTTTTGGACCCCACCTTCCGTTAGAAGAGGGAGCGCGGCCGCCTCGCCGCGACGGAGTGTCGTATGATCAAGAACCGTTCCGCCCGTCGATTGACCCAAACCGTGCTCCTTTCTGTCCTGATGCTGGGCATGAAGGCTCGCGAGGCCGACGCCGCCGTGTGGCTCACCGACCTTGCCGCCGCCAAGCAGCAGGCGAAGCGGGAGAACAAGCAGATCCTCCTCGATTTCACCGGATCCGACTGGTGCGGTTGGTGCAAGAAACTCAAGGCGGAGGTGTTCGACCAGCCGGACTTCAACGCCTACGCCGATGCCCACCTGGTGCTGGTGGAGGTCGACTTCCCTCGGATGAAAAAACTCTCGCCCGAGCAACGGCGGGCCAATGATGAGCTGGCCGACCAGTTCAAGGTCCGGGGCTACCCCTCCCTCGTGGTCCTGAACTCATCCGGGGTGCAGGTCGGTGAGACGGGCTACCATCCCGGGGGGCCCAAGGTCCTGATCTCGCAGCTTGAGCAAATGACCGGCACCTCCGCACAG
>DMJJ01000359.1 GCA_003452185.1 Verrucomicrobiales bacterium
CCACTCTCTGCCCCTGCTCCAAGGCCATCAGCCGCTACGGCGCGCACAACCAGCGCGGGGTGGTCACGGTGCAGGTGAGGTCCCAGAACATCTTCTGGATCGAGGACCTGATCTCCCTCGTCGAGAGCTCGGCCAGCAGCGAGCTCTACTCCCTCCTGAAGCGGGAGGACGAGAAGGCCGTGACGGAACGGGCCTACGAGAATCCGGTGTTTGTCGAGGACCTGGTCCGCAACGTCGCCCTCAAGCTGAATGCCACGACGGATGTCACGTGGTACAAGGTCGAGGCGGAGAATTACGAAAGCATCCACAATCACAACGCCTACGCCTGCATCGAGAAAGGTTGAGACACAATGGGAGCCCAATGGAAACAAGCCGGCCGTGAAGCCAACGCGCAGAAGCGCGGCCAGGCGGTGGTCAAACTGGTCCGTGAAATCCTCGTCGCTGCCAAGCTTGGCGGGGCGGATCCCGACCTGAACGCGCGCCTTGCCGCGGCGGTGGAGAAAGCGCGCAAGCACTCGGTCACGCGTGACACCATCGACCGGGCCATTAAGAAGGGGGCCGGGCTCACCGAGGAGAAGGTGGCGATCGAGCTCGTCACGTACGAGGGGTTCGCCCCGCACAAGGTCCCGGTGGTGGTCGAGTGCCTGACCGACAATCGGAACCGCACCGCGCCCGAGATCCGGAACCTGTTCAAGGCCGGCTCCCTCGGACAGCCGGGAAGCGTCTCGTTCTTCTTCAACCACCTTGGGGTCGTGGAGGCCCATCACCCGGAGGCCACCCGGGACGCGGAGGGGGATGCGATCGAGGCCGGTGCCCAGGAGGTCGAGGCCCTCGAGGGGGATGAAACCCCGGAGGGGACTCGCGGGGCCCGGTTCCTCACCGCCCTTCGGGACCTGGATTCGGTCTCCAAGGCGCTCAAGGCGGCGGGATGGACTGTTACCGCCTCGGAGATGCGCTATGTGGCCAAAACCTTCCCGGACCTGGATGAAAAATCCCGGCAGGACGTGGTCGCGTTCCTGACCGCCTTGGACGACCACGATGACGTCCAGCGCGTCTTCGTGGCGCTGCGCTGACCTTCCCTGCCTCCCTGGGGCCCCCCCAGTCTGGCCCATCGTCAACGGACGCGGCTCCCCGCGTCCGTTTTGACGTACAGCGCCGCCGCTCGCCCCCTCCCACACAGACCGCCCGCCTGAAGAAGGGGTTTAGTAGGTTGAGCCCCCGCCGATGTACATCTGGGCCCTTCCATGCCCGGGCAGTTTCTGCCTCCGATCCGGTGTCCCGGATGCGCAGGCGACCGAGGGGGCGCGGGGTCCGACTGAAGGTCATGAAATCATTCACTATCGCCAAGCGTGTGATGGCGGGGTTCGCCGGGTTAATCGTCGTCCTCGCCGTGCTGGGCGTTGTCTCCATCGCCCAGCTGCATCGGGTGGGAGTCCACTCGACGCGGGTCTCCCGCGAATCGTTGCCCTCCGTGCGCATGGCTGCGGAAATCGATGCCGTGGTGCGGGACGTCTACTCCATGACCCTGAAGCATTCCCTGACCGCCGACCCCGAGAAGGCCGGCAAGATCATGGGGGACCTGAAGGCCGCATTGGAGCGGATCAATGCCCTGGTCGCCCGGTACGAAAAGGAGCAGGTGAGCACGGATGCAGAGCGGAAGCTTTTGGCGGCTCTCAAGAGCGCGCGGGAGCCGTATGCCCTCGCTTCGGTGAATGTGCTGATGACGGAGCAGGGGAAGTTTCAGGAGAAGGTGGCCGTGGTGGAGAAGGAACTCGACCAGGCGTACAACCGATATCTTGCGGCGGTCCAGGCGATCGTCGATAAGGAGATGAGCGATGGGCTGGAGGCTGGCACCCAGGCGGAGGCGACACTCCGGGAGGCCCGGATCACGCTTCAGGCGGGGCTTACCATCGCGGTGATGGCGGGGGTTTTCATTGCGTGGCTGATCGTGCGGGGAATGAACCACGTTCTCCGGGCTGTGGTGCGTTCCCTGAATACCAGCGCGAGCGAGGTGACCGCCACGGGTTCACGGATCGCCGTGACCAGCTCGACGCTCTCAGACCGTTCCCAGAATCAGGCCTCGTCGGTCCAGGAGACCAGCGCATCGATTGACGAAATCGCGTCCATGATCGGGCAGACAGCCGACAACGCCCAAACGGCCAAACAGCGCGCTCAGGAGGCGCGGCTGGCGGCCGAGGCCGGGCTGACTCAGATTCAGCAGCTCACGGCGGCGATGACCGACATCAAGGGGGCAAGCGACAATGTTGCCCGCATCGTCCACTCCATCGACGAGATCGCCTTCCAGACGAACATCCTGGCCCTGAACGCCGCGGTTGAGGCGGCGCGGGCCGGCGAGGCCGGCCTTGGGTTCGCGGTCGTTGCGGAGGAGGTTCGGAACCTGGCCCAGCGGAGCGCGGCCGCCGCGCGGGAGAGCGCGGACAAGATCACCGACAGCATCGACAAGAGCAGCCGCGGCGTTCGATTCACCGAGGAGGCGGCCGGCAACCTGCACGCCATCGCGGACAAGGTGCGCGAGCTCGACACCGTGATCGGAGCCATCGCCACCGCCTCCCGGGAGCAAAGCCAGGGGATCAGCCAGGTCAACCAGGCGGTGACGGCCATCGATCGGGTCACTCAGGCGAACTCCCTCGCCGCGGAAGAGTGCGCCATGGCCGCTGACAAGCTCAACTCGAACGCCGCCGTGCTCGCCGAGGAAGTCGCCCGGCTGGCGCTGCTCTCCGGGATCCATTCGCTTGAGCCGGGGGAGGCTCACGACTCCTCAGCCGCGCCAACCGCCGGGGAGGCCCGCGGGGCGGAGGCGCCTGCCGCGGACCCGGGTGGATCCATTGACGGGCCCCGGGATGCCGACGTGGGCCACGGCCGTGCCGCGACCGCGTCAGCCGCCCCGGCAAAGCCCCAGCCGGCAAGCTTCCAGAAGGACTTCTAGATCAGACCTCCGGACCCGGCCCCGCCGCAGGGTCGTCCCCCGGTTTGCCCCCCGCGGGACCTGTCGGTGCCGGGGGCGAGGGCTCCTCGTGGGGTGGGGCGTACCGCAGTGCGTAGAACATCCCGTAGGAGCAGAAGATCAGGAGCGCAAGGAGGAGGAAGAACCACCCGGTCGGATTCTGCACGTGGGGACTCCGTGTCAGGTCGAACGCGTCCCGCAGGATCCCCTGGGGGTCGTGCAGCGCATCCCAGCTGTTCCAGCGCCGGAACCGGCCGAGCGAGACCCCGATTGACGCGAGCACGGAGACCGCGGCGACAAAACCCCATCCTTGGATCCACCCGCGTCGACTCGCCACCACTCCGTGCATGAGCTGGAGAGAGAGCATTCCGGTCATCATTCCCGTGATCCCAAAGAGTAGAATCTTCGCCATGTCGGGCCAATAGTGCGGGAGCGATTTCCCGAGGAGATGGACCAGGTCGGTCAGGATGTAGGGAGCGTTCGGAAAAAAGAGGAGCCAGGCTGCGGACAGGCCCCAGAACGCCGGCCCCTTGCATCCCGTCGTTGCGGCGCGGCGCCAGGCGAGCCAGGCGAACCCGAGCGGAATCCAGGCCAGCCCAAGATTCAGCACCAGGTACCACTGTCGATGTCGCCCGCCAAAGAACATTTCCACGGTGACAATGCCCGTTGCCGCAAGGGAGGCCGCCACGCAGGGGAGAAGCACCCGGGCAAGCCGGACCCCCAGCTGGGCATCCGCCCAATTGAGAGTCTCCTCCCAAGCGATCCGCCCAAGGCGGGCTGGGGCCGGGGCCGGCGACGGCACCTGTGAGTCTTCAGTCATGATTCGCGTCAGTAAGGTCATCGGTATCTGGTCAGTTTCCCCGTCACGAGTCGAGTCGGGAGGCTTCGCCACGGCCCCGCCGAGGCTCCGGGCCGCCCCGCTCATGAGTCCCCTCAGGGGCTGCGAGGAGTCTCGGCGGTCTCGGGGGCCCGGAGGCAGTGCGACCAGTGGCTCAGGAAGAAGCGCTTCTCCGTCGGGAGAAACCGGTCCGATGTGCCGATCAGCGGGCGAAGGGTTGTCGTCATCTGGAGTCCCACGATGAGGTAGAGCAGCATCCAGAGCCGAAGAACGCCCGTGGACCGTCCCTCGAGTTGGCGAAACCCGGCGCTCAGGAAACGCAGGCCAAAGAGGGACGCCGTCATCCAGAAGAGGAGGTGGACGACCCCCATCGCGACCAGCGACTGCGTCGATTGGGAAAACACCCAGGCCACCGGAGCGAACCCAAGGAGCAGCACGGTGACCAGCGCCAGGAGCCCCGACACCAGGCTGAGGACATCGCGGAGCCGGGCGGTGGATCCGGTCAGGCACCCAAAGATGTAGAGGCTGGGAAGGCAGATCAGGCCCGAGAGAACCAGCCCCGCCGCCACTTTCAGAGGGGCGGCCCAGAGTTGGGTCCCGCCCGAGAACGCCCCCACCACCAATCCATAGCCAAGGGCTCCGGGGAGCAGGATGGCCCCAAGGTGGAGAAGCACACGGCCCGTCGATCCATCGCGTGCCCGCTGAACGATGCGGGCGGGGTTCCGGAGCAGCGACTCCGTGGTGCCCAGCACGCCATCGAGTTGCGCCGGTGAGGGGGTGTCGCCTGGGGAGGGGGCCGTTGAGGGGCGGGACGACGGAAGTGGAGGGGGAGTCAGCGGGGTCTCATTCATA
>DMJJ01000405.1 GCA_003452185.1 Verrucomicrobiales bacterium
CGTGAGTACACCGACGACCAGTATGACGCGGAGCTGGGGCGGATCGACCAGAAGTTCACCCCCCTGGTGAAGCTCTGCCAGGAGCAGGGGCGGGCGATGCGGATCGGGACGAACCATGGGTCGCTCAGCGACCGGATCATGAACCGGTTTGGCGACACCCCGCTGGGCATGGTGGAAAGCGCGCTGGAGTTTGCGCGCATCGCCCGCGCCCAGGGGTATCACAATTTCAAGTTCTCGATGAAGTCGAGCAACCCCAAGGTGATGATCGAGTGCTACCGGCTGCTCGCCGCCCGCCTCGCCGCCCTGGGGGAGGATTGGAATTATCCCCTCCATCTCGGGGTCACCGAGGCGGGCGAGGGGGAGGATGGCCGGATCAAGAGCGCCATTGGCATCGGGTCGCTGCTCTGCGACGGCATTGGCGACACCATCCGTGTCTCCCTCACGGAGGACTCCCCGAATGAGATCGCGGTCTGCCGCGACCTCCTTGCCCAGATCCCGCTCCTTGCCAACTCTTCGGTCCCCGTCCCGGAGCTGCCGCTCTCCTACGACCCGTTCCATTATGAGCGGCGGCCCACCCCTGAAGTGGAGCTGGGGCTGGACGGGGTTCGCTGCGGCGGATCCCAGCTCATCCGGGTTGTCGTCACCCGGGCCACGTGGGAGAAGGTGGCCCCCAAGATTCGCCCCTCGGACGATGTCCGGCCGGAGGCGGTGTACGAGGATCTCAACCTGCTGGAGGTCGATCCGCGCGAGGATTTCACGGTTCCCTGCGACACCCAGCTCGTCACGGTGAAGGATGGCCTCCCGCTGCCGGCCATCGCGGCCTTCCGGCTGCTGGCTGCGCGGCTCCGACGGCTTGGGCTCCGGAATCCGATCCTGCTCAAGGATTGTCTCACCCTGGAGCCGGTCCCGCTGGCTCCGAACATCGCCCTGCTGCGCGCCTCGGTGGTCATCGGGTCGCTGCTCTGCGACGGGATTGGGGACGCGATCCTGGTCCGTGGGGAGGCCGGCGGGGGGCAGTCGCTCCGCCTGGCGTTCAACATTCTGCAAGCCGCGGGGTGCCGGTCCTTCAAGACCGACTATGTGGCGTGCCCGAGCTGCGGCCGGACGCTTTTCAACCTCCAGACCGTGACGGCCCGGATCAAGAGCCGCACCGCGCACCTCAAGGGTGTGAAGATCGCCATCATGGGATGCATCGTCAACGGCCCGGGGGAAATGGCCGATGCTGATTTCGGCTACGTGGGGGGGGCACCGGGCAAGATCAACCTCTACGTCGGGAAGAAGGCGGTGAAGTTCAACATTCCCGAGGGCGAAGCCGTCGAGCGGTTGGTGGACCTGATCCGCGAGCACGGCAAGTGGGTGGAGCCCGACCCGGTGACCGCGTAAGGCGGCCTCGGCCCGCGTGCGTGCCCGGGGGGAGGGGTGGCCCCCACAGCCTCAGGTGGCCGGCGGCGGGGTAAGCTGGTAGCCGGCCCGTCGGGTGGGGATTCCTTGGGCGTTGAAGTGCCTCTCAAAATCGGTCGTCACTCCCGATAGCTCCTCCGGCGTCCCGACTGCGGTGAACCGCCGGTCGGCCCCGAACACCTCCACCATCTGGTTGAAGTAATCCTCGTCGTCCGTCCGCAGCCACACCGTGCCACCCGGAACCAGGGCGGTCGCGGCCAGGGTGGTGAAGTGGGTGTTGATCAGCCGCCGATCCCGATGTTTGCGCTTGGGCCAGGGGTCGGGGAAGTAGACATGGATCGCCGATAGGGTGCGGGCCGGCACCATGTACTCCAGGAGGTAGGCCGCCTCAAGCCGGATCACCCGCAGGTTGGTGAGCCCGGCACGCAGCCCCTTCCGGTCCAGCTTGCGAAGCCGCCCGAGAAGCCGCTCCACACCCAGGAAATTCCGTTCCCGATGGAGCTGGGCCCACTGGAGCAGGAACGAGCCGTCGCCGCTCCCGAGTTCGAGTTCCACCGGCTGGGCGCCTGGAAACAGGCTTCCCCAGTCGAAGCGCTCAAGGATGCTCAGCGGCCGATGAACGAGCGTGGGTGCGCCGGCGATGGCGGTGGCGGTGGTCACTCGGTCCAGAGCTTCGAGTCCTGGCGGATGTACCAGCGCTCGGTCCCGCCCCCGGGAATGGCGATTTCGGCCACCGCCCGGTACCCGCCGCCCGGCTGATCCTCAAGGCTCAGCGGCCAGGCGAGGTAGCGGGGGTTGTAGTCCTTCTCGAGCCCGAGTTCCCCGATCGTCTTGGCATAGCGCTTGTGACGCGTCAGGAACGCGCGTTGCGCGTAATAGGCCTGGTAGAGGTAGGAGCGGCCATAGGCGGTGAGGTCGGGGAGGAGCTTCCCATGGTTCCGCGGGGCCGTGGTGAACTGCACATACCCCCACATCTCGGGACGATGCATGTCGACGACGCCCGTGGGGGACCAAACCCAGTTGTCCTCCCGGCGGCCCGGCACCTTGACCGACTGCCCATCCCGGGTCTGCATCTTCCACTCGACGCGAGAGAAGTTGATCCTCCACTGGTCTCCCTCCTGCGGGGGGCAGCTCCGGTGGGCATGCTCCGAGAGCCCCTTCCACGGAAAGGCCATCTCCACGGTCCAGCCGGTGTCGTGGTCCTTCGGGTTGTTGATCGACCCCTGCACGCTGACCCCGGTTTCCAAGCCCGCGAGATCCCAGTTGTTGTTGGCCTTGCCTCCGTCGCGGTACGGCTTGTCGAGGAAGAGATCCCAGACGGTGTTAAGGGCGTTGATCTCGAACTCGTAGTAGTCGTGGTTGTCGCCGTTGGGGTCGATGAAGACCTCGAAGTCGTTGTCCTGGAAAATCACCGAATCGCGCTGGGTCAGGGTCCCCCAGACGTTGGGTTCCTCGAGCTCGGCCGCGATGTAGAAGAAGTTGTCGTCCCAGAGCATCTTCACCGTGGTGCGGTGGCGGGGATGGGTGTGACCCTCCCCCTCGATGTCGACAAAGCTGGTCGTCGACGGGACGTTCTTCCACGCGACGTCGTTCAGCGCTCCGTCGATGGTG
>DMJJ01000235.1 GCA_003452185.1 Verrucomicrobiales bacterium
TGATCGTTGGAGGCGGATCCGCCTCCAACGATCACGACATCAAATTCACGGGGGCTCATCGGAGAGTGGTCCATGCGTCCAGCATTACCCTCGCCCCGCCCGGCACGCGACCCACCCGGCCCGGGAACGCGAGGAACCAGAGGACCAGCACCAGCAGGAGGGGGGTGAGGTCGACCTTGCCAACCTGAATGCGGAATCGTCCCAGGCACGACAGGGTGCTGCGCCCCGTGCATTCCACGAAGCTCCAGAACGCGGCCTCCCCCAGGTAGACGTAACTGTTCACCACGTACAGGAGAAGCACTCCGGCCAGGGGGGCCACCCATGCGAGGTAGGCATGGGCCCCCGCCAGAAGCGCACGGATCAGGCGGACGTTCGAGCTCCCCTGCGGGGGAAGCATCCCCACCTGCTCCAGGATGTAGGAAACCACCACCCAGAACCCGGCGCCGGCAAGCCCCGGCACCAGGGCCTGGAACCATCCGGGGGCCCGGTGGAGAACGCCGAGATGAAGCCGCACGAGCCTCAGGCACGCATCGGGGGCGGCGACCCTCCGGTTCAGGAGCGCAAACAGGGTCAGCCAGAGATAGAAGGTTCCCACGAAGAGGGCGAAGCTGAACCAGGAAAAGAGGAACATCCGGGCCAGAAGCCGCGGGCTGAACGGGATCGTCACCACCCCCAAGGGAAGGCTCATGCTGACACCAAGGTTCGAGCCGATCGTGTAGTAGGCCAGCGGTCGGATGAAGAGAAGCGCCGCAAGCGCGGCCAGGTAGGGCCAGCGCGGGGCCCGCGCCGAGGCCGTGCTCTTGATCGTGCCAGCCAGGGAGATTCCGCCGGGACCCTGATCACGGCGGGCCAGCGTGATGAAGCGCCAGTTCAGCCAGAGAAGCAGGCCCGCCAGGGTGGCCGCGATCGCCTGGGCGGTCTGGATGTTGGCGTGTTGCTGGGACCGTTGCGGAATGCTCTGCACCACCGCGATGGCAACCGCCCCCAGGACCAGGAGGGCGCCCGCGGGCCACCATCGGGGGCCACGCGAGGGAGCAGCACCGGGGGGAGGAGAGGGGAGGGGTGGTGTGTCAGTCATGCAGCGCGTCTGAAAGCATGAGGAGCGGAAGGGCAGCCATCAACCAGTATCGGGATCGGGACCGTGCCCAGGGTGCCCCC
The DNA here is from genome assembly GCA_003452185.1 of Verrucomicrobiales bacterium. GTDB lineage: Bacteria > Verrucomicrobiota > Verrucomicrobiia > Limisphaerales > UBA11320 > UBA11320. The sequence goes on from DMJJ01000235.1 coordinate 1,159, forward strand.
CCTGCCCTGCCGCATCCGCCCGCCACGCCGGGGAGCAGTCCGGCCAGGGCCAAAGGGGGGGGGGGCCGCGGCGGGTGCTATCAGGCGAGGACCTCCCGGATGATGGCTCCATCATTGATGGTCGGCCTTTCGTGGCGACCGTTGTGGAGATAGAGCAGACGCTCATGGTCCAGGCCTAGGCAGTGAAGCAGCGTGGCGTGCAGGTCGTGCACATGGGCGCGCCCCTCAACCGCCCGGAGGCCGATCTCATCCGTGGACCCCACCACCGATCCCGCCCGTACGCCAGCCCCGGCCATCCAGACCGTGAACCCCCACGGGTTGTGATCACGGCCATCCCCCTTTTCGTTGAAGGGGGTTCGACCAAACTCCCCCCCCCAGATCACCAGCGTGCTGTCGAGCAGGCCGCGGGCGCGGAGGTCCGAGAGGAGGCCGGCGATCGGCTGGTCGACCTGGCGACACATCTTCGAGTGGTTCCCCTCGATGTCGTTGTGGGCATCCCAGAGATTCCCGCTCCCGGAGTAGCATTGAACGAACCGAACCCCCCGCTCGACGAGTCGACGGGCCATGAGGAGGTTCCGGCCAAAACGCTCGGTCTCCTTCGACTCCAGCCCGTAGAGGCGGCGCGTCGCCTCGGTCTCGCGGCTAAGATCGCTCACCTCGGGGGCCGCCGACTGCATCCGCCACGCCAGCTCGTAGGAGTGAAGCCGTGCGTTGAGCTCGCCATCCTCTCCGGCCGCCCGGGAAAACCGGCCGTTCAGCGTGGCCAGGAGGTCGAGCTTCGATCGCTGCTGCGACGGGGTCACGGTGGGAGGCGGGGCCAGATGGAGGATCGGTGCCCCCTGGTCGCGGAACTGCGTCCCTTGGTAGATCGCCGGAAGGAACCCGGAGCTCCAGTTCTTGGGTCCGCCGTTCACCTCGCCTGCGTCGGTCAGGACGACGAAGGCGGGAAGATTCTCGTTCGCGGTGCCGAGTCCGTACTGCGCCCAAGCCCCCATGGCCGGGCGCCCGGCGAGGATGCTCCCGGTGTTCATCTGGCAGACCGAACCGACGTGATTCAGCCCGTCAGCCCAGCAGGAGCGGATCACGCAGAGCTCATCCGCCTGCTCCGCCACTCGCGGCATCCAGTCGGAGACCCAGATCCCGGAACGCCCATGCTGGCGCCAGGAGCGGCGCGATCCCATGAGCGTGTTGTTTGCGGTCCCCATGGCGGTGATCGGGCGACCGAACGATTCCGGCATCGGCTGCCCCGCCAGGCGCTGGAGGGTTGGCTTGGGATCAAAGAGATCGAGGTGGCTCGGCCCCCCCTCCATGAACAGCCAGATCACGGACCGGGCTTTTCCCGGAAAATGGGGTGCCCTGGCCCTGAGGGGATCCCCCCCTGTGCCCGCCTCGCCCCCCATGGCCTCCTGGCCGGCCCCTTCGAGGCTCAGGAGGTAGCGGAATGCCAGGGCGCCAAACCCGCCCCCGGCCTGCTGCAGGAAAGCCCTCCGGCTCGAGAGGGAGCCGGGATCGGGAGCTGGCGTGCGCTGGCGCGGCATGGTCAATTCACGTAGACGAACTCCGTGGTATTCAGGAGCACGTGGCAAAGGTCCACCAGCGCCGCGGCGCCGGCCGGCTCGACCTCGGGGCCCATCGACAACGGGAGGGCCACGGGCTCCTGCCGGGCGAGACGGGGTGTCAGAAGCTGGGACTGCTGTCGGAGGAACTCGCAGGCCGATCGCCGCTCCGAGGGATCCGGCGGGCGGTTCAACGCCATGCGGAAGGCGATCTCCACCCGGGACTCGAGCTCCTCCGACCGGCCCGCCGCCTCCAGAACGCGACCCGCAAACCCGCGCGCCCAGTCGAGGGTGAGCCGGCTGTTCAGCAGCGTCAGCGCCTGAAGCGGACTCGTCGTCACGTTGCGCCGGGGGCAGCTCTCGTGCGGGTCCGGCATGTCGAAGCTGTCAAACATCGGATACCGGGTGTTGCGACGGATGAACACATACACGCTGCGCCGGTTCCGCTCCGAGGGATCCTCGTTCACCCTCCATCCACCGCGTGGAGCCGGCATGCCGTCCGGAAGCTCCGGAAAGATCCCCGGTCCCCCCATCCTCGGGTTGAGAAGCCCTGCCACGGACAACTCGACATCCCGGATGGTCTCGGCCTCCAGACGATGGCGGGGAAACCGCCCGAGAAGCCGGTTGTCGGGATCGACCCGTGAGGCCTCCGCGCGGTCGACCGATGCCTGCCGGTAGGTGGCCGATCCCATGATGATCCGGTGCAGATGCTTCAGGCTCCATCCGTGAGCCATGAAATCCGCGGCGAGCCAGTCGAGCAGCTCCGG
>DMJJ01000596.1 GCA_003452185.1 Verrucomicrobiales bacterium
TGCCCCTGGCCTGGCTGCTGCCCTTGGCCTGGCTGCTGCCCTTGGCCTGGCTGTTGCCCTTGGCCTGGCTGTTGCCCGGGTTGGGGTTCGCCGGTCGCTTGGGCCACTTCGCGTTGGGCCTGGTCGCTTAGGGCTTGGAGGTCTCGACGGGCTTGGCGAAGGGCGTCGGTATCATCCCCGAGGATGCTCTCGGCGGCTCGCTCGACCCCTTTTTTAAGGTCATCGATGGAGTTGCGAGCTTGCTGCGTCGTGGTGTTGGCCTGGCTATTGAACCCACGCCGGAGCATCTCCGCGCTGACATCGAGCTGGGATTCGGTCTTGTTTTGTTCCGTCTTGCGGAGGGTGTCGTAGAGGTGGCGGGAGAGGATCGGCTCGCTGGACTCGGAGGCCTCGCTGATCTGGCGCATCTGCTGAAGGAGGTTTGTGAGGGAGGACTTCTGCTGGGCGAGCTCCCGGGCGATCTCCTCCTTGGGCTCGGCGTCGGCGAGGGTTTTTCGCTTGGGCTCGGCCAGGTTTTCCATCTGCTGGCCGATCTGTTCCTGTCGCTGGGCCATCTGGCGGGCCTCGCTCCTCAGGTTGCGGAGGTCGTCGGCAAATCGATTGGCCGTTTTCTTCCGGAAGTCCTCCTTCGCCTCCTGAAGGTTCTGGGCAGCGCGGGCTCCCTCGGCCAGGGCCTGGGAGGCTTGGCCCTTGTTCATCGCCTCGGAGGCCTTCTGCATCTCGCTGCGGGTCTGCTCCAGCTGCTGACGGGCCTCGGCCGCGCTGGAGGGATCGGCGCTCTTGTCCATCCGCTGCTTGACCTCATCGAGGTCGGCGAGCATCTGCTGTTCCTGCTCGCGAAGCCGCTTGAGGCGACGGCGCAGCTCCTCCCGCTCCTCATCGGTTTGCGCCGCCTGGAGCGCTGCCTGGAGCTCCTTGAGTTCCTGGTTGATGTCCTGCTGGCGCTGGGCCAGTTCCTTGAGCCGGTCCAGGATCTGGAGCTGTTCCTTTTGCTGGGGGTTCTGCTGTTGCTGGGCCTGCTTCTGGGTCTCGTAGCGATCCTTTTCCTCCTGCATTTCAAGCTCGTTGAGCTGCCGCTGCATCTGGCTGCTGGAGGCCTGGCCGCTTTGTCCCTTCTTGCTCTTTTGCACCTGGAACTCGCGAGCCTGGAGGCGCAGAAGCCCCTGGTAGGCCGCTTGCTCGCTGTCGAGTGCGGGCGACAACGGTTCGGTGGAAGGCATGTTCGCGGCCCGGCTGAGGGCGTCGGAGGCTTTTGACATCTCCTTGGCCACCGAGTCGAGGATGGCCAGCGACTTGGGGTCCTCCACCTTGGACTTGGCTCCCTCCACCAGCGCCGAGGCGTTCTCCTGGGACTGGCGGACCACGTCGGCGTCTGTGGCGAACGGGCCTCCGGCCTTGCCTGCGGAGGGGGTTTTCTGGAGACGGAAGGTGGCGGTGATGATCTGTTTCTGCAGTTCAAGGAGCTTCTGCGATTCGTTTCCCCCTTGCTGCTGCTGCTGCTCCTCGGAGCCACCGGCTCCCTCCGCCTTGCGGAACACCTCCTCCAGGGGGCGGACCTCGGCGAAGAACATGTCGGAGGTCGTGCGGCGCGGGTTGCCATCGGGGCCGATGTCGTCGGCCCAGACATACCACGAGAGCAGGGATCCGGGCTCGAGTTTCATCGCCTCGACGGCGAGGAGGTGGGAGAAGATCCGCTTTTCGTTCGGCCCCGAGTTGGTGACCACCCCGACGGTTTGCTCGGGGTGCCCGGGAAGCCGGTAGGCGAGGCCGTAGCCGAGGAGCCCGAAATCATCCCAGAGCTCGCTGGTGAACTGGACCTCCTCCAGGGGGGAGATCCGCTGGTCGCCGCGCGGCGAGGTGATGTGGATCTCGGGGCGGCGGTTGCTCAGGGCTTCAAATACGAACTGGGGTGCGGTCCGGTTGGTGCGGCCGTCGAGGTCGACGAGGCGCAGTTCGAAGGTCTGGCTGTTGGTGAGGAGGTAGGCATCGAGCCGGGCGAGGGCTGCGTTGGTGGCGACGGAGAGCAGGAGTTCGGAGCGATCGCGGGCGACGAGGGCCGCCCGCCGGACGAGCTTGTTGAGGTGGAAGTCGAACTGCACCCGGGATCCCTCCACCGCGCTGATGCGCCGGGTGTCGGCGATGACCTTCTCGGGGAGGCGGGTGTACGGGGGGTAGGTGATGCGGGCGTCGGCCCGTTCCAGCCTAGGGTACTCGAACACCGAGATCCGGTAGTCGCGGGTGGCTCCGCCGGGGTATTCGACACGGTAGGCGAAATCTGCGGTGACCTCGCTCAGCGTGGTGGCAAAGACAGGGTCAGCGAGGCTCTTCGCCAGCGGGATCCGCTTGACCGCCTCGGCCGCCGTGGCGGTGTTGCCCATCGGGGCGAGGGTCAGGGTGACGGAGGCTGGCAGGGGGCCTTCAAACCGGGCGAGCAGGGCGAGAGGGGTCCCGCGTTCCACCGAGGCGTCCCCCGGGGTGACGGTGACCGAGGTGCGACCTCCCTGGGACTGGGACCTCCGGGGATCCGCCGCCAGGGGGCCCGAGGGGGCTCGGAGCAGGAAGAGGAGCGACGCCAGCATGGCCAGGCTTGCCATGTGAGCCACTTGGGCGAGCCGCATCCGGCTTGCCGGCACGGTCTCCACCCAGCTGGCCCGTCGGCTCTCGAGAATCGCTTCCTGGAGAACCCGCTCCTGCAGGAAGTTGAATTGCCCCGTGACGGGGTCGGGCCGTTGCTCGATCGCGGTCAGGAGCAGGGCGTGAAGCTCGGGCTTTTGGGATTCAATCCGGCGTGCGATTTCCCGGTAATCGGGCTGCCAGGCGGCGTTCTGTCGCCAGAGAATCCGCGCGGCCAGAGCCACCCCGAGGAAAAACAGGGGCAGCACCCAGGGCGGAGCCCAGCCGGTCTGGCGTTCCACCCCCACCAGCAGAAGCCCAAGGAGCGCGGCAACTCCCCAACAGACAGTCAGTCGCTGCCAGAGCCTGAACCGGCGGATGCGGCGGGCGACCGGCTCAAGCTGTTTCTGAAGGAATGGCTCAATCATGCGGTACCTCGGGCGACCCATCACCTTCTACAGGGCCCGGGACGAAATGCAAACCCCGTCTCGCCCCTGACCCCAGCCCCCTGCGGAAGCGCCCCCGGGGAGGGAGAAAGTCTCTTGGAGAAGAGACAGCATTCAAGCCGCGAAGGTTTCAGGGGAACGAGGCCCCGCCTTGGGGAGGGGGAGGGAAAAAATGAACCGGCCCGCGGGCGAGGGATCCTCCGGGTGCATTACCGTCCGGTGAGGGACGATCCGAAGAATCCTCCGCCGGCGGGCCGGCCGGTGGTGGGGAGCCCCCAACGGGGGAATCGGGTCCGGGGGTGGCGGGTTACTTTGCCCCCTGGTCGATCCAGGCACGGATGATGCCGACCTGTTCCTTGGAGAGGGGGTCACCCTTTCCCTCGGGGGGCATCGCACCGTCGTCCTCCAGGCGTGCCACGGAGACCACAAGAGAGCTCTTCTTGCTGTCCCCCTTCGTCAGGATCGCGCCGTTCTCCCCCCCCTTCATCACGGCCTCCAGGGTGTCGAGGCGAAGCTTTCCCTTCTGCTTCTCGGAGCCGTGACACTTGACGCACGACTTCTCGAAGATCGGCTTGATGTCTGCGGCGTACGTGAGGCCGGTCTTGGAGGAGGCCGGCGGGAGCTTGCTCAGGTCCGGTTCCGCGGAAACCGGCAGGGCGGCGAGGGCGAGAGTGGCGGTCAGGGTCAGGAGTTGGGCCTTCATGGCGATGTATTGTCGTTAAGTGTTCAAAAAACGCTGACATCCAGACGGTGCCGGGGTCAAAAAGATTCAACCCTCTGTTCGGGAATCCGGGGGGGAGCCGGGGGTGCGGTTGGGGGGGGTGGAAACCCGAACGCCCTTAATGACAACCCGGCCGGCACGGTTTATGTTCACCGGATGCCGCTTATGGCACGCCTGATCCGAAACACCGTTCTGGTCCTCCTGGTCGCAGGGGGGTGGATCTTTGCCTGCGGTGGCGTGTTCGCTGCCGCTCCCGACGACCCCCTGCAGCAGCAGTCCGCCCGTCAGGAAGGGATTCGGAATTCCGCCGCGAAGATTGGGGGGCAGCTCGACCAGATCCTCTCGGAGTTCGAGCTCAACGGGCTTTCTGGGGAGGATGTGAAGGTCCTTCGCGCCATCCGTGGTGTGTTGAACCGGCTGACCGACCAGGAGATGGCGAAGGTGCTGGAGTATTTGACCGAGGCCCGGAAGGCCCCCGAGGCCAATGGGCAGCGGGTGGCCGAGGCCTTCTCGGGCCAGCGGAGCATCATCACCCAGCTGCGGCAGCTGCTGGTCGAATACCAGCGGCAGCAGGTGGTGCACGACATCGCCCTCCGGCTGAAGGAGCTCGCCGCGCGGCAGACCGAGAACATGCGTCTTGCGGTCTGGCTCGCCCGGCAGGTGGACCGGAAGACCCTTGAACAGTTTCAGGAATCCCACCGGCTCAACCTCCAGCTTCAGGAGACGGAGGAGGCTTCGTTGCGGGTGGAGACGGCCCAGGTGGTTGACCAGCTTGAACGTCTGGTGGGGCAGTCGGTGGACGCGGCGACCGCCGAGCGTCCGCGGCGTGCCTTGGGCCAGGCTCGCGAAGGGGGGCTGCTTCCCTCGCTCAACGGGGCCCTCGAGGGGCTCAAGACGGCGCGGCTCCTGGGGGCGGCCGGGGATGAGAAGCGGGCCCGCGACCAGATGCGCGAGGTGGCACGGCTGCTGACACTCTCGCTCGACAAGCAAGATGCCTTGCGGGAGGCGCTGCGGGAGCTCGACTCCGCGATCGACCGGCAATCGGCCCTCTCCGAGGCGACCCGCAAGCTTCAGAACCGGGACGAGGCGGCCAAGCGGGAGGGGGAACAGGCGGAGGTGGTGGATGCCGCCGACCTGATTCGACATGACATCCAGGACCTGGCCCCGTCGGCGGCCGGGCACCTTCAGGCTGCCACCGACCGGATGCAGGAGGCTCGGGGAAACCTTCTCACCGCGCCGACCCCGCAGCAGGCCCGGGAGCAGGCCATGGCGCGGCAGGGCGAGGCGATGACCAAGCTCGAGCAGGCGCGCCGCGACCTGGTCGACGAGCTGGCCAAGGCCGAGACCCCCAAGCCGAAGCAGAGCGCCCTGGCTTCCATCGAGGCCTTGCAGGAGCAGGTTCGGGAGCTCATCCGCCGCCAGCAGGAGCTGCGAAAGGAGACCCAGTCCAACCCGGCCACGGATCTCCCTCGACAGGCACCGCGGCAGGGGGATCTGAAGGATCTGGCCCAGGAGACCCAGCAACGTTCTGCGAAGCCGGCCCCCGGGGCGGCCGAGGCCCTGGGGGATGCCGCCGCGCACATGCAGTCCCTCCAGAAGCAGATGGCCGACAGCCGGAATGACGATGCCGAGCACCAGGGGGCGCTCGATGCCCTGGCGAGGGCGGAGCGGGAGCTGGCCCGGGTGAAGGAGAAGCTCGACCAGGCGGCGCGGGAGCTCGCGCAAGTGAAGGAGCTGCTCCAGAAGCTCATCGCCATCATCGCCGACCAGCAGGAGCTGTTTGCGGTCACCACGCGGGCCGCCCTCAAGGCGGAGCCGCCGGAGATGTCGCCTGAGGCGAACCGCCAGCTGGTGCTCGGGGAGCGGACCAAATCGCTCCAGCAGGAGGCTCTCAAGCCGTGTCCCAAGGGGGCGGAGTTCCTCGACACCGGGGCCGCGTACATGGCGATGGCCCGCGAGCAGCTGACTCGGCGCGCCCCGTCCGAGGCCCAGGGGAAGCAGACCCTGGCGCTCAAGGAGCTGTATGCCGCCCGCCGGGAGCTGGAGCGCAAGGCGGGAGACCTTCAGGAGGAGCTGGGGGAGGAATCCGAGGAGCCGGAGGGGCCCAGCTTGGATGATTTGTCGGACGTGCTGGCCGCCGCGCAGAAGGATGTCAACGAGGCGCTGGCCCAGCTTCAACAGGGGGCGGCGAATGCCATGCAGACGATCCGTGAGAAGCAGCAGCAGGTGGTCACGGACCTTTCCCAGCCCTCGTTGTCGGCCCCCGCCACCGCCCAGGCCCGGCGGGATGCCGACGCCGCGGTGCTGAAGCTTGGATCGGCCGAGCTGGCCCCGGCGATCGAGGCGATGAAGGCAGCGCTCGCCGCCATGGACCGCGGGATCAAGTCGCGGGTGCCCGACGTCTCGGAAGGGGCGCCCAACATGCCCACCATCGCCGACAACCAGAAAGAGGTGATCAGCCTCGCCGAGTCGCTGGCCCAGGCGATGAAGAACGCCACCGCCGCGGCCATGGACAAGGCGGCCAACGCCCTGGAGGCTGCGTCGAAGAAGATCCGTCCCCTTTCCAGCGGAAAGATGGGGCCGCTCCCCGGATCCGCCCAAGCCGAGGTGGAGGCGGCCCAGGAGGATCTCGACTCCGGGGCGGCGGCCGCGGGCGATCACAAAGGGGGGCAGGCCCAGTCGAGTGCCCAGAAGGCGGGGCAGCATCTCGCCCAGGCGCAGGCTGCAATTGCCCTGGCCAAGTCGGGGCTCAGCTCGGACGGCCAGCAGCAGGCGGCCAACTCCCAGGGCCAGGGGAAGCAGGCGGGGCAGGGAAGGACCAAGCGAAGCCAGCAGTCCCAGCCGGGACCCAAGGGGGATGGCAAGGAGGGAAACTGGAGAGGGCAGGGAGGGGCGGATGGCCCGACGGAGACGGCTTCCGGGGGCAGCCGCTTCCTCGGATTGCCGGCCCGTGACCGCGCGGCCATCCAGCAATCGCAGGGGGAGGCCTATCCCCAGGAGTACGGACCGTTTGTCGAGCAGTACCTGAGGAACCTTTCCGACCAGGCTGAACCGAAATGAATCCCCTCCGATCTGCCCTCTTCCCCCGGTTCCGGAATCCCGGCGGGCTTCTTCTCGGGATGATCCTGGCGTGGAGCCTGCCTGCCGCCCGTGGGGCGGTGGCGGTCTCCGAGCCCGACCCGGTGAAGGTCGATGCCAAGACCGAGGGTGTGATCCAGGGGGCGCTCCGTTTCCTGGTTTCCAAGCAGCAGCCCAATGGGGCCTGGGGAACCCAGGATGAGGAGCTCCGGCACCAGGTGGCGATCACGGGCTACGTCCTCATGGCCTTCCAGGCGGCGGGGCAGCTCCCCAACGAGGGGGAGTTCGGCAAGGCGGTGCAGCTCGGGGTGCAGTTCCTTCTCGATTCCACCGCACCGGAGGGGTTGATCGGAAACCGCAACAACGGCCAGTACATGTACAACCACGGGATCGCGGCGATCGCCCTCGGGGAGATCTACGGCCAGACCCGGTCCCCCGCCATCCGGACCAAGCTCGACCGGATCATCAAGGTGATCCTCAGCTCGCAGAACCCGGAGGGAGGGTGGCGCTACAGGCCGATCGCCCGGGATGCGGACATCTCGGTCACGGTGTTGCAGGTGGTCGCCCTGAGGGCGGCGAAGAACGGCGGGCTGGAGGTGCCGCAGCGGACCATCGACAACGCGGTCAAGTACGTGCGGAGCTGCTTCCACGAGAAGTCGGGCGGGTTCTGCTACCAGCCCCAGCATGAACCGGGATACGCCCGGACCGCCGCTGCGATTTACTCCCTGCAGGTTTGCGGGCTCTACGCAGACCCGATGGTCCTCGCAGGGTCCAAGTATCTCAGCTCAATCCCCCGGGCGAGCCAGGACTGGTTCACCTACGGAAACTTCTACGCGGCCCCTGCCCAGTACATGGTGGGGGGGGAGACCTGGGCCAAGTACTACTCCTCGATCCATGACGTCCTGCTCCAGAACGTCTCGTCGCGTGGGAACCTCAGCTGGTGGGAGCCAACCCTCGACCAGGGGAGGATGGGGGTCGGTCAGGTGTACTCCACCGCCGTCTATTCCATGATCCTCTCGATGCCGTACCACTACATCCCGCTTTATCAGCGCTAGCAGCGCGTGGCTTCTCCTCCCCCCTCCCTCCTCCAGAGATCTCCCCAAGACGGAGCAGGGAAGGAGGGGAGCCCGCCGCCGCCGGCAGCCAGCCTGGAGACACGACCCCCGCACAGGTGTTTCTGCCGATGGGGGGTGAGTCAAAAAGAGATTCGGGCAACAGACGCCAAGGAGGTGGGGGTGGAGAACCCCGCTGAAGAAACGTGCTGCTACCCGAATCAAAAACCTGTTCAAAACTTAGAAACCTGCTCCCAATTGTCAACGGTTCTTTTTGCCCCACCTGTTGTCCAGACTGCGCAACGGATGGTTTCCGGCCTGGGTGTTCTCGAAGCGGGCTTGAGAGAGGATCCCTGATCCCGGATCTCAGGTGGGGCCCGGTTCGCCCGGGGGGGGGCGGCGGCTTTCCGGGAGGGGTGGCCTTGCCGGGCGATCCACCTTCCTTTGATTCTGTTACTTCGATTGCTTCGCGGATAAGGTCCGCGTCGATGTCCCGGCGTGACCAGACTCAAACCACCTACCTCTACGAGCGGTTTCGTGCCGTGAGCAGCGGGGTGGTGGAGGCGGCTGCCGGGACTTTTGTCCTGCTGGTGGCGGTGCGGTGGTTTCAGGCCGGGGCGGTGGCCAAGGCTCTGGTGGCCGCGGGGAGCAGCTGCGGGCTCCTGCTCTCGCCCATGGTGGTCTGGATCACGGCCCGGCTGGGGTGGCCGACATCCAAGGCGGGGGCCCGTCTCCTGGCTCTCGGCGCGGTGGGAATGCTTGCCGCGGCCCTCTCCCCGTTGCTGCCGGTGTATGTGGTCGGGACCGCCCTTGGCTTGATGGCCTCTTCGGCATGCGTTCCGCTCCTGACCCAGATGTACCAGGAGAACTACCCGGCGGAGACCCGGGGCCGTCTCTTCTCCCGGACGTTCATGATCCGCATCGCGGCGGCGGCTCTCATGAGCTGGGTCGGGGGATGGGCGCTGAAGGGGAGAATGCAGAATTACCCGTGGCTCCTGGTGGGGTTTGCCGTGGCGCTCGCCTTTGGGAGCTGGTGCCTCTCGAGATGTCCCTCCCATCCTCTTCTGGCCGACACGGGGGCGCATCCCCTCAGGGGGTGGCGGCATGTGCGGCATGACCCGCTCTTTCGGCGAACCCTCATCAGCTGGATGCTGATGGGGGTGGCGAACCTGATGATGCTTCCGCTGCGGATCGAGTACCTGGCCAATCCGAAGTACCACCTGGCGCTCGATGCCGATGCGATCGCCATCCTGACCGGGGTCATCCCGCACACGGCGCGCTTTCTGATGAGCCCGGTTTGGGGGCACCTGTTTGACCGGATGAATTTCTTTGCCCTCCGGCTCACCCTCAACCTCGGGTTTGCCCTTGGGATCGCCGGTTTTTTCACCTCGGACACCTCGACCGGGCTGATTCTTTCGGCGGTGATCTACGGGGTGTCGAACGCCGGAGGGGACGTTGCCTGGAGCCTTTGGGTGACCCGCTTCGCCCCCGCGGAGCGGGTCGCCGAGTACATGTCGGTGCACACCTTCCTGACAGGAGTCCGCGGCGTCATCGCCCCGGCCCTAGCCTTCTGGCTGATCGAGCGCTTCACGGCGGGGCAGCTTGCCGGGGTCTGTTCCTTCCTGATCCTGGTCGCGTGCGGGGTGCTGATCCCGGAGTTGCGCTCGGCCCGGATCGCGGCCCCGCGGCGTCCGGATGCCGGGCTCGTGCCTTCCCCCGACGACTCTGGCGAGTGAGCGGCGGGCATCCGGATCCGCCGGATTCCCTTGACAGTCTTTGCCTTGAAAGTTGTCATCACCCCACTGCCGTCATCGCCGTCCCAACCGTCGCGCATGCTTTGTGTTCATGGCCCGCGTGCAACGGGGGGGATGCGGCGAGGGCCAAGCCAACTTTCACATGAGTCAACGCAAGCTCAACATCGCAATCGTCGGCCTCGGGTTCGGGGCGGAGTTCATTCCCATCTACCAACGGCATCCCAATGCCAACATGTACGCGATCTGCCAGCGCGATCCCAAGAAGCTGGACGCGATCGGGGACGCCTTCGGGGTGGATGTCCGGTACACCGACTACCGACAGCTTCTCAAGGATCCGAAGGTGGACGTCGTGCACATCAACTCACCGATCCCCGACCACGGGTGGATGTCGATTGCGGGCCTCAAGGCCGGGAAGCACGTGGCGTGCACGGTGCCGATGGCCACGTCGATCGAGGATTGCCGCAAGATCGTGGAGCTTCAGAAGAAGACCAAGCTGAAGTACATGATGATGGAGACGGTGGTCTACGCCCGCGAGTTCCTGTACATCTCGGAGCTCTATCGCAAGGGGACCCTCGGCAAGATCCAGTTCCTTCAGGCCAGCCACCAGCAGGACATGGACGGGTGGCCCAACTACTGGCCCGGGCTTCCTCCGATGTGGTACGCCACCCACTGCGTGGGGCCGGTTTGCGGCCTGACCCGCGCCACCGCGGAGTACGTCTCCTGCTTCGGCTCGGGGACCATCCGCAAGGAGCTGGTCAAGAAGTACCAGTCCCCGTTCGCCGTCGAGACGACGCACATCAAGTTCCGCGACTCGGATCTCAGCGCCCGGATCTACCGTTCCCTGTTTGATACCGCGCGGCAGTATCGCGAGAGCTTCGACGTCTATGGGTCGAAGGCCTCCGTCGAGTGGCCGCTCATCGAGCATGAGCCCCTGGTGCTCCACCGGGCGAAGCTCCCCGAGCCTGAGATTCCGAAGCTGGTGAAGACCCCCGACTACGCGAAGCTTCTCCCGAAGCCGATCCAGCGCTTCACCACCAAGGGGGTCTATGACCTCGGGAAGAAGACCCACCTGAGCTTCACCCAGGGGGCGGGGCATGGCGGCTCCCATCCCCACCTGGTGAATGAGTTTGTCTCGGCGGTCGTCGGTGGGCGCGACCCGTTCCCGAACGCCCGCCAGTCGGCCAACTGGACCTGCGTCGGGCTCTGCTCCCATGAGTCGGCCCTCAAGGGGGGCGAGATCGTGAAGCTTCCGGGGTTCACCCAGTAGCGAAGGGATCCGCCCCGTATTCCCATCACCCGCTGTAAACACAACGAACAACACAGACACACACAACAACTATGAGTAATGGAAACAACGATGCCGCGGCGCCCAACGCCCACCGGCTGCTCTGGGCCGGGTTCATGGCGATCCTGGCGGCGGGCGTCGGCTTCGGCGTCCGCGGCGGGATCTTGAATGACTGGGCGACCCAGTTCGGGTTCACCCAGACCCAATCGGGCGAGGTCACCGGGTTCGGCCTGGTCGGCTTCGGCATCATCATCCTGTTCGGGGCGTTGCTGGCCGACACCATCGGCTATGGCAAGCTGATGATCTCCGCCTTCCTGTGCCATTTCGCCGGAGCGGCCCTCTGCCTGGCCGCCACCCCGGCCTACGGCGCGGAGCACAATCAGGCCGCGGCCTACAACCTCCTCAAGTGGGGCCAGATCTTCTTCTCCGTGGGGAACGGCCTCGCGGAGGCGGTCGTCAACCCGCTCGTCGCCACCTGCTTTCCGAAGAACCGGACCCACTATCTGAACATCCTGCACGCCGGGTGGCCGGCCGGGCTGGTCCTTGGGTCGCTCGCCAACTATTTCATGGAGGGAAGCGTCCGCTGGGAGGTCCAGTGGGCCCTCTTCCTGATCCCGGTGATCATCTACGGGCTCATGTGCATGGGGCAGAATTTCCCCAAGTCCGAGGCCAGCACCAAGGGTGTGGGCTTTGGCGACATGCTTGCGGAGTTCGCCGCGCCGGTCCTCCTCTTCCTGCTGCTCATCCATGCGATGGTCGGCTATGTCGAGCTTGGCACCGACTCCTGGATCAGCCAGATCACCGGGGGCATCATGGCCAACCCGAGCCGTGGCGTCCTGCTGTTCGTTTACACCTCGGCCCTGATGTTCGCCCTGCGGTTCGTCGCCGGCCCGATCGTTCACAAGATCTCCCCGCTCGGGCTTCTTTCGCTGAGCGCGATCCTCGGCTGCCTCGGACTGAACCTCCTGAGCGCCGCCGACAGCGTCGGGCTCTGCATCCTCGCCGCGACGGTGTACGCCTGCGGCAAGACCTTCCTTTGGCCGACGATGCTCGGTGTCGTGTCCGACCGCTTCCCGAAGGGGGGTGCCATCACCATCGGGGCGATCGGCGGCGTCGGGATGCTCTCGGCGGGCCTCCTCGGCGGCCCTGGCATCGGTTACAAGCAGGACCGGTTTGCCTCCGAATACCTGCAGGAGAAGAACCCCGCGGTGTACCAGGCCTACAAGGCGGACAAGCCGGGCAAGTTCCTTTTCTTCAAGGAAATCACCGGCCTTGATGGCTCCAAGAAGGGGGCCGTGCTCGACGCCCCCGAGGCGAAGCTCACCCCCGAGCAGAAGCAGGTCAAGCCGCTCCTGCTGGAGGCGAACCTCCACGGAGGCCGCATGGCCCTGAAGTGGACTTCGCTGGTCCCGGCGACGATGGCCCTCTGCTACATCCTGCTGCTCCTCTACTTCAAGGCGGCCGGCGGATACAAGGCCGTCCATATCGAGGGGACCGGGCACGCGGCACACGACTCCGAGTAGTCCCCGCTCCTCGCAGCTTCAAGGCGGCCTCCCTCACGGGGGGCCGCCTTTTTTACGGGCGGGGTGGTTTCCCGCGCTCACCGGAACCGGAGCGAGAACAGGTCGGCGTCCTTCATCCAGAACCGGACCCTCACGGGACGGCCTCCCAGGGCCGACAGGTCGGGGTTCCCTTTCCAAGCAACCACGCGCTCGACCTCGTCCCCGATCAATTCCACGCACTCCTCCTTCGAGAACCCGGGGAGTTCCTTCCCCGCGGCATCCTCCAGGGCGATTCTCACCCCGCCCGCCGCCCCGGTCGCAAAATTGACGACCAGCTCCCGCCCCGAAAACCGCAGCGGCCGGGTGACGGCGGTTCCCCCGGCAAAGGGGGCGCGGATCGAGACAAACCCGTCGGTGCGCAGCCGATGACGCGTCAGGTGAATGGAGGGCTGTGCATAGTGATCGAGCTTGTAGAGGGAGATTTCCCCCGGTCCGGTGGGGATCACCCCCAGGGCGGTAAACCCCGCCCGGGATGCCCAGTTCCCGAGCTCCATGCCGGGCCGTATGAATCCCTCCAGGAAGAGTCGCGAGTAATTCGTCCCTCCCCGGCTGGTCATGAAGACCGTCTCAGCGCAGTCGCTCGCATAGCCTGGACGGACTCCCAGCGACTCCGCCTGGGCCTCCGTGAGGGCCTTCCGGCCCGGGACAAACCGCATCGGGAAGGCGAGGTAGAGATGTGGGGCCCGGAAGTAGGGCTGCGTCTGGCTTGTGTACAGATGCTCCATTGGTGTGTTCCCGAATCCCATGGGGGCCGGCTTCGACCAATGGACCAGGTCGGGAGAGGTCGACCGGCTGACCGTGCGAAACCCGCGGAACTCCCCCTCGCTCCAGGTCCTGAGGTAAAGGGCGTAGAGCCCCTCGGACTCCGACCAGAAGGCGACATTCTGGGAGTCGAAGGCCCCCTCCCGCAGCACCGGCCCCTCCTGCAGCCGACTCCAGTGAATCCCATCCCCGGAGGCGAACAGGTGGAGCCCGCTCTCGGTCGTGCCGGCCACGGCCTTGAGCCGCTCCGCGTGAGGGACCCCAGGGCGTTTGTCGAGGAAGGGGGAGAAGTTATGGGAGAATGGGGGTTTTCCTCCCAGCACGACGTTGTTGGCCCGGGTGCCCCGGACTTCAAACAGCCCGAGGTCGGGGCGTGTCCACGCGATTCCGTCGGTGCTCTCCGCGTAGCAGGTCGACTCGGAAGGGGAGCCATCCTTTCCCGACTCGGGCAGGCCCCGATAGTACATCCGGAACCGGTCCTCGTCCTGAATCACGGTCACGTAGCCGCAATGGGGCCCCTCCCATGGGCGGTCGAACCGGAGCACCACCTCGGCCGGCCGGGGTTCGTGGAGTTGGAGGCGGGTTCCGTCGAGCCGCTCCAGCAGAAAGTCATCGGCAAACAGCTCCAGTCTCCCTCCGAGGTCGAGCGGTTCCGCGGACCGCAGCTCCGCGGCAGGGGCGAGGGCTATCCAGGAGAGGAGGGCGATCCGGGTGAGGAGTCGCTCTCCCCCGCGGGCATGGGGCGGCCGGGAGAGGGGCGGGGTCGTGGGCATTTCGAAGAATCGACCCCATCTGCCAGCCGGGGGCAACTCTGTTCTTCGCAGCCAGGCTACCGTGTCGCAGGGGACGGGGAGGTGGGCCTGCGTGGGCACTCGCGTTGGGATCAGCCCCGGGGGGAGGCCACGAACGTCCGGTAGTCCCCCCCTTCGATGCGGGGCAGACCCCCGACCGGAAGCGTGTAGTAGTAGACCCAGGCCTGGAGGCTCCGTCGTTCCCCGGGGAGCTCGACGGTCGCGAGCTCCCGGCGAAACTCGCAACCCTCGGGATCCCCGGGCAGGTAGCCCTCGTATCGGTCCATTCGGGGGAGGGCCTCCGCGGGATTCTGCAGGCGGAAGAGGGTCCCAAGCACCCGGTCTCCGGGGAGCTCGGATCGAACAGCACCGGGATAGGAGCCCAGGTTGTAGAGCCGGGCTTGGATCACTCCCTCCGCCACGGGCAGGGCCGGGGAGAGGAGGGCGAAACGGCTTCCCGGGATCCCGGGGAGCAGGGTCCCGTAGACGAAGGCGAGGTCGACCAACGGCGGAGGGTCATTTGGCGGCATCCAACGCCTCCAGGAAGATCCCCGGCGTGAGGGTTTCGGGCAGGACCTTTGCGGGTTTGCCGGAGTCCCTCGGGTAGACCAGCACAAGGGGAACGCCCCCCCGTTCCCAGCGGGCGAGCTCCTCGGTGATGTTGTCGGGGGTGCTGGTGTAGTCGGCCAGGAGCATCACGGCATTGATCTCCCTGAGTTTTGCGAGGACGGAGGGGATCTCGATGCTGGTCCTTCGGTTCACGTTGCAGATGGCGCACCAGTCCGCGGTGAAGTCGACGACCACCGGCCGTCCCTGGGCCCGCCCCTCGGCCACGGCCTGCGGGCTCCACGGCTTCCACTCGATGGTTTCTGGGCGCATGCCGGCCAGGGCGGTGGCGGCCCCTCCCGCGACCAGCAGGAGGGCGGCGCCGAGGGCCAGCCCCCGGCGGGCCGTCCCGCGTTGTACGAAGGTGCCATACACCCAGGCCGCGGCGGCGGTGCAGACCAGGAAAAGGCCGAGCCAAAGGGTCCGGTCCGCGTAGTGCTTTCCAGCGAGCCAGAAGAGCCAGAGGGTCGTCATCAGCATGGGGAACCCCATGGCCACCTTGAAGTGTTCCATCCAGCGGCCGGGGCGGGGGAGGGCCCGCAGCCAGGCGGGGTGCCAGGCGAGGGCCACGTACGGCGCTGCCAGCCCCACGCCGATCGTGAGGAAGAGGAGCAGGATGATCCCCGGGGCCTGTGTGATGGCGAACCCGACCGACAGGCCGAGGTAGGGGGCGGTGCACGGGGTGGCCAGCACCACGGCCAGGACACCGTTGAAGAAGGCGCCCGCGGCCCCCTCCCGACGCGCCGCCGACCCCGCGGCCCCCGCGCCGATCGCGACCTCGAACACCCCGAAGAGGTTCAGCGAGACGAGCAGCACCAGAGTGGTGAGGACCACGAGAAACTGCGGATTTCCAAACTGGATCCCCCAGCTGACGGCCCGTCCCGCCTGCTTCAACGCGATGACCAGCCCGGCCATCACAAGGAACGAGGCCAGCACCCCGGCGGCGTACATGAGTCCCAGGAACCGGACGCGGGCAGGGGACTCCGCGCTCTGGTTTACAAACCCGAGGATCTTCAGCGAGATCACGGGAAGAACGCACGGCATCACGTTCAGGATCAGCCCGCCCAGGAAGGCGAACAGGATCATCCGGGCGAGGGGAGGCGGGGAGCTGTGCGCGACGGCGGTGGACGGGGCTTCGGGTGCGGCCGCGGTCACGGTCACGGTCACGGCCGCGGCCTGCGGGGAAGGGGAGCCTTCGATTTTTACGACTCCCTTGTAACCGCTCGGCGCGGCTTGCCCCCCCGCGGTCGCGACCACCAGGCCGGCGATCTCGGAAGGCCACTCTCCGGAAAACTTCTCCACGGTGCGAAGCAGCGTGACGCGATCCCCGCTCCCCGAGGTGGCCGGGCTCGCTCCCGCCATCGACCAGTCCTTCGACTCAAACGGGAGAAAGTCGTGCCCGGATCCGTGGACCGGCGCGACCCATTCGATCCGGAGGCTTCTGGGCCCGGCTCCCGGGGGGGTCTCCCAGCGACCCGTGGCCTGGATTCGCGGGGTCGCGTGAGGGAGGGAGCTCCGGGCGACGGAGATGGCCCCTGCCTCGGGCGACTCCCGTTTCTCCGCGCCGACCTCGAGATGGGCGGCGAGGTCCTGGCGTTGCCCGAGGCATTGCTTGTCGCTGCATTCAAGCCAGCGCAGGGATCCGCGGATCTCGAGAGGCCCTTGCGGGAGGTTGGAGGCCAGGGTGAGGGGAACCAGCAGGGTGGTGTCGTTTGAGTAGACGAAGAGGGTGAGCCCTGCGAGCGAGAGTCGCCGGGGGAGGGGCCACTCGATCGGGCCGGCCGTCACTCCCTCGGGCAGCTGCCAGGTGATGCCCGGGGGGCTGCCCGACTCGCCGGGGTTGCGCCAGTAGAGGTGCCATCCCGGGGGAATCGCAACCGCCACCGCGGCGGTCACGGTGGAGCCTGCCGGGGCCGTTGAGGCATCGAGCAGAAGCTTCGCCGTGGCGTGCGGCTCCCCGTATGCCGGCATGGCCGCGTCGGTCCATCCGAGGCAGGCCAGGAGAAGAATCCAGTACAGGCGCATCAGCCCCAAGAATGCCCCCTCCGGGGGGCGACTGCCAGTCATGAGTGAGGGGGGCGGCGCGGCCCGGCCTAGTTACTTCCCCCTTGGCGATACCAGCCCAGGGGCTGGGGGTTCAGGTTGACATTGATTTGCTTTGTTTCCAGATAGGCTTCCAGCCCCCAGGTGCCGAGCTCGCGGCCGGTGCCGGACTGTTTGTAGCCGCCCCACGGGGCTTCGTTGAAGGTTGGGTGATAGGTGTTGAGCCAGGTGATCCCGGCTCGGAGCTGGCGAAGGACCCGCAGCCCCTTCGCCCCGTCGCGCGTGAATACCCCGCCCGCCAGCCCGTAGACCGTGTTGTTGGCGAGACGAACCGCCTCGGCCTCGTCATCGAAGAGCTGGACGGCCAGCACCGGGCCAAAGATCTCCTCCTGCACGATCCGCATGTCGGGTCGGGTGTTCACAAAGATGGTGGGGGCCAGAAAGTTTCCCCGCGCCAGGTCGCCCGCCGTAAGCCGGCTGCCGCCGGTCAGAAGCTCCGCCCCCTCGGTGAGGCCGGAGTCGATGAAGGTCATCACCCTTTCAAGGTGCGCCGGGGTGACGAGGGGGCCCATCTCCGTCCCGGGGATCATCCCGTCCCCCACGACGATCCGACCCGCGGCGTCGGCCAGGGCGGGAAGGAGGCGGTCGGCGATGGAACGTTGCACCAGGAGGCGCGAACCGGCGCTGCACACCTCCCCCTGGCCGGCGTAGATCGCAAACAGGGCATACTCCAGCGCGATGGAGAGATCGGCGTCCTCGAAGAGAATGTTGGGACTCTTCCCCCCGAGCTCCAGGGTCACCTTCTTGAGGTTGCCCGCGGAGGCGGCCAGGATCCGGCGTCCCGTGGCAGTCCCGCCCGTGAACGCCACCTTGTCCACGCCGTGGCTGGAGGCAAGGGCCTGTCCGACGGTCGCCCCGGGGCCCAGGAGAAGCTGTGCGACGCCGGAGGGGAACCCGATCTCCTCGATCAACTCGAAGAGCCGGATCGCCGTGAGGGGGGTCGCCTCGGCGGCCTTGAGGATGCAGCAGTTGCCGGCCGCAAGGCCCGGGGCCAGCTTCCACGCCGCCATGAGCAACGGGTAGTTCCAGGGGATGATCTGGGCGCAGACGCCGATCGGTTCCCGGACCACCATTGAGAGGATCGACGGGTCGGGGACCTCGTAGGTCTGGCCGAGCGGCTTGGTGATGAGCCCGGCGTAATAGCGGAAACAGTTTGCGGCGTCGGCCACATCGCCCGCGGCCTCCCGCAGCGGCTTCCCGTTGTTGCGAGTCTCGAGGGCGGCGAGGGAGGCCGCCTCGGCGTCGATTCGATCCGCGAGCTTGAAGAGCAGGGCGGCGCGCTCCTGGGCCCGCATCCGGGGCCACGGCCCCGCATCGAACGCCTTGCGTGCCTCGACGATCGCCCGCTCGGCATCCCGCGCCGAGCCATCCCCCACCTCGTCGAGAATCCCGTTGGTTGCGGGGTTCAGGATCTCGCGGGTCCCCCCCTCGACGGGCTCGCACCACCCGCCACCGATGAACAACGACTTGGTTCGCATGTTGCCTCCGGGGCCCCGGCATCGAGCCGGGGTCAGTTGAGTTTGAGTATCAACGACCGAATCTCGGTCATCTCCTCCATGGCATAACGCACGCCCTCCCGCCCGAAGCCGCTCTGCTTGGTGCCGCCGTACGGCATCCCCTCGACCCGGAAGGTGGGGACGTTGTTGATGAGGATCGCCCCGGCCTCGATCTCCGAGAAGGCCTGGTGGGCGCGGCCGATGTCCCGGGTGAACACCCCTGCCTGCAGGCCGAAGGGGGTGTCGTTTGCCATGGCCAGCCCCTGCTCAAAGGTGTCGTACGCCTGGAGGGTGAGGAGCGGGGCGAAGACCTCCCGTGCGCAGACCTCCATCGTGGGCTGCACCCCCTCGAGCAGGGTCGGCAGGAGGCACGGCCCGCTCGCCTTCCCGCCGCCGAGCACCGAGGCCCCGCCGTCCACCGCGGCCTGGATCCATCCCAGGACCCGGCGAAGGGAGGCGTCGTCGATCATCGGGCCGACGATCGTCCGGGGGTCCCGGGGGTCTCCCGTGACCACGTGGCGGCGGACGTGCTCCAGGAGCAGGCCCCGGAACGACGCGAGCACGGGCCGGTGGACAAGCACCCGCTGCACGCTGATGCAGGACTGTCCCGCGTAGGCAAAGGCCCCGTGGCAGATCGCGGGGACCGCCGCGGCAAGGTCGGCATCCTCGTGCACCAGCACCGGGGCGTTGCCCCCGAGTTCGAGGAGGATCCGCTGCCGGCCGCACCGCTCCTTGAGCCCCCAGCCGATGGAGGGGCTTCCCGTGAAGGAGGTCATCGCCACCCGGGGGTCCCCGACGAGGTGTCCGGCCTCCTCGTTGCGGCAGGTCACCACGTTCACCTGTCCGGCGGGGACCTGGGCCGCCTGGAGAGCCTCGGCGAGCAGCAGCGCGGTGAGGGGGGTCTTGGGGGCCGGCTTCACCACGAGGGTGTTGCCGGTGGCGAGTGCCGGCGCCACTTTGTGGGCGACCAGGTTGAGGGGAAAGTTGAAGGGGGTCATCCCGTACACCACACCGATGGGGAGACGCCGGGTGAACCCCGAGTGACCGTGCCCGCCCGGCACGCCGTCCAGCGGGAGCACCTCCCCGGCCGGACGACGGGCCTCCTCGGCGGCAAGGGTGAAGGTGAGGAGGGCCCGCGAGAACTCCGCCTCGGCGAGGGTCACCGGCTTGCCGGCCTCGGCCACGATCCGCTCAATGAATTCGGGGCGCCTTCGCTCCAACTCCCCGACCACGCGACGCAGGATCGCCACCCGCTCAATGAATTCGGGGCGCCTTCGCTCCAACTCCCCGACCACGCGACGCAGGATCGCCACCCGCTCA
>DMJJ01000269.1 GCA_003452185.1 Verrucomicrobiales bacterium
CACCCCAGGCCTCCGGATCCGGAGGCCTGGGGTGCCCGATCCCATGTCGTCAGGTGGTCGCCTTGCGCTCGGGGATCCTCATCCCGTAGAACGAGCGGTAGACGAAGACCAGCGCCACGAGGAAAAACACCGCCCCAATGGCGTGGCGCGTCCCGGCGTCCTTCATCGCCACGGCGATCTCCACGGCCAGGAGCCCGAACAGGGTCGTGAACTTGATCACCGGGTTGAGCGAGACGGAGGAGGTGTCCTTGAACGGGTCGCCCACCGTGTCCCCGACGACCGTAGCGGCATGGATCGGGGTTCCCTTGGCCTTCATGTCGACCTCAACGATTTTCTTGGCGTTGTCCCAGGCCCCGCCCGCGTTCGCCATGAAGATGGCCTGGAAGAGGCCGAAGAAGGCCATCGCGACAAGATATCCGATGAAAAAATACGGATTGAAGAACGGCAGCGCCAGGGAGAAGCAGAAGATCACGATGAAGATGTTCACCATCCCCTTCTGGGCGTACTGGGTGCAGATCCGCACAACCTCCTTGCTCGAATCGGTGGAGGCCGCCCCCTCGTCGAGCTTGATGTTCTCCTTGATGAACACCACAGCCCGGTAGGCCCCGGTGACCACGGCCTGGGTCGACGCCCCGGTGAACCAGTAGATGACGGAGCCTCCCATCAGGAGGCCGAGGAGCACCTCGGGTTGAACCAGGCTCAGGTTCGAGACCACGCTCCCGTAGGTCTTCTCCAGGAGCATGATGATGCCGAACACCATGGTGGTGGCCCCGACCACCGCGGTGCCGATCAACACCGGCTTGGCGGTGGCCTTGAAGGTGTTCCCCGCCCCGTCGGCCTTCTCCAGCATGAGCTTCGCCCCCTCGAAGTCGGGGTCGAAGCCGAAATTTTTCTGGATGTCCGCGCGAATCCCGTGGGCCCCCTCGATCTGGCTGAGCTCATAGACCGACTGGGCGTTGTCCGTCACCGGGCCGAAGCTGTCGACCGCGATGGTGACGGGCCCCATCCCCAGGAACCCGAAGGCCACCAGGCCAAATGCGAAGATCGGCGGGGCGAAGGCATAGTCGGGCATCGCCCCAGAGAGCGAGGGATGCTGCGAGCAGGCGTAGCTGATGAGCATCAGGAGCAGGATCGTGAGCCCCTCCCAGAAGGCGGAGAAGTTTCCGGCCACAAACCCCGACAGAATGTTGAGCGAGGCCCCGCCATGGTCGGACGAGGTCGTGATCTCGCGCACATGGCGGGAGGTCGTGCTCGTGAAGACCTTCGTGAACTCGGGGATGATCGCCCCCGCCAGGGTTCCACACGAGATGATGATCGAGAGGATCCACCAAAGGCCCCGGTGCGACTCCCCCTCGTTTCCAGACAGGAGCAGGTAGCTCGCAGCGAACGTCACCCCGACGGACAGGATCGACGTGAGCCAGACGAGGTGCGTGAGGGGATCCTCCAGGTTGAAATCCTTCCGGGTCCCGTAGAGAGACCGGCTCAGGATGTCGTTCAGGAAGTACGCTCCCAGCGAGGTCAGCACCATGAGAATGCGCATCGCAAAGAGCCAGATGATCAGGGTGCCGCAGAGCACCGGGCTCTTGGCAAGGGCCAGGGCCAGGAAGGCGATCAACGCAACGCCCGTCACCCCGTAGGTCTCAAACCCGTCGGCCGTCGGCCCGACGCTGTCCCCGGCATTGTCCCCCGTGCAATCCGCGATCACGCCGGGGTTCTTGGGATCATCCTCGGGAAGGCTGAAGACGATCTTCATCAGGTCCGCGCCGATATCCGCGATCTTGGTGAAGATGCCGCCGCAGATCCGCAGCGCGCTCGCCCCCAGGGACTCCCCGATGGCGAACCCGATGAAGCAGGGGCCGACCAGCTCCCGCGGGAGGAACGTGAGGATCGAGATCATGAAGAACAGCTCCACACTGACCAGGAGCACCCCGACACTCATCCCGGACCGAAGCGGGATCAGGAGCGAGGCGAGGGTGTTTCCCTGGAGGGAGGAGAAGGCCGTCCGGGAATTCGCGACGGTGTTGATCCGGATCCCGAACCACGCGACCCCGTACGAACCGAGGATTCCCAGGATCGAGCAGACCAGGATCAGGCCGACCTGCCCCACCGACTGGTGCTGCAGGCCGAGGAAGTAATACCCCATGCACGCCGCGATCAGAAGCCAGAGCACCACCAGGAACCTCCCCTGCTGGAAGAGATAGGTCTTGCAGGTCTCCCAGATAATCTCCGAGACCCCCCGCATGCGGTCATGCACCGGCAAGGCGGCGATCTGGCGGTACTGCCACCATCCGTAGGCACTCGCCAGGATGCAGACCAGTAGGCCGAAGTAGAGGATCGCGATCCCGGAGAGGCTGCCCCCGGGAACGGAGAACCGGATGGCATCCAGGGGCGGCAGCTGCAGGTCGGCCTCGCCCGCGTGAGCGGTTCCGGTCGCAAGGAGCAGTCCCAGGGAGGTGAGGGGGAGACGGTTGGCTTTGTTCATAGAAGATCAACCCGTCGCGGGGTGACCGCCAATCACCGGCTCACGAGGGCCCCGGCATGCGTCGCAGGCTTGAACCCTTCCCCGCGAACCGGGCGCGGGAACCGCAGCGTTTCGGGCTGCGTTCGAGTATTGCCAGACAGGTGATTGCCTTGCCAAGCCAATTCACGGATAACTGCGGAAACCTTATGCGCTTAGCGCTCCTAATCCTCCTCATCACAGGGCTCGGATCCACCGTTTGGAGCGCCCCGCAACCCCCGCTCCCCAAGCGGGGGGGACGGCCGACCGCCCCAGCGCCGGGGAGTCCCGAGTCGGTGCCGGGCATGCAGTCCGACGGCTCCGTCTTGCTCCCGAACCAATGGTCGCTCCGCCCCGTTGGCGCGCAGGTCTCGGTCGGGGACTTCCCCGTCAACATCGCCATCCATCCGAACGGTGAGCACGCCGCGGTGCTCCACTCGGGCCACGGCCAGCATGAAATCGTGATCCTGGAGTTGAAGGGGGGAACGGTCGTCTCAAGGCTGCCGGTTGCCGAGGCGTTCTACGGGATCGCCTTCACCCCGGACGGGTCCCAGCTGGTCGCCAGCGGCGCCTCGCATGAGGAGCTTCACCTGCTCCGGTTCCACAAGGGACTCATCCAGGAGCATGACACCCTGGGGCTCCGGGACCCGAAGGAGCGGAGCATTCCCGCCGGCATCGCCATCGACCACACGGGGCGGCGCGCCTTCGTGGCCAACCTGCTCGGCCACCGGATCAGCGTCGTCGACCTCGAGTCACGGAGCAACCGGACGGAGGTCCTGCTCGCGAGCGAGCCGCTCGCCAAGGCAATGCGGGACGAGGCGGCAGCGCGGAGCGAGGACGAGGATTCAATCACCAAACGGGCGGAGGCGTTGCTCGACCTGACGAACGCAGAGGCCCCCTACCCCTACACCCTCGTGCTCGATGAGGCCCGCCACCGGCTCTACGTCAGCCTCTGGGCCCAGGCCGCCATCCAAGTCATCGACCTCAAGTCGATGCAACCCCTCGAACGTTGGGCCACCGAGGAGCACCCCAATGAGATGGTGCTGACGAAGTCCGGTCGACACCTCGTGGTGGCGAACGCAAATCGGAACACCGCCAGCGTGATCGACACCGCCACGGGCCGGACGGTCGAGAAGCTGGTCGCGGAACTCGTCCCCAACGCCCCGCCGGGATCGACCCCCAACAGCCTGGCGCTCTCGCCCGACGAGAAGCTTCTCTTCGTCGCCAACGCCAACATCAACGCCGTCGCCGTGTTCGACTTCACCACCCCGGGCCGAAGCCGCTCCCTGGGGTTCATTCCCGTGGGATGGTATCCCACCTCGGTGAGGGTGACCCCTGATGGAAAGAAGCTCCTCGTGGCAAACGGCAAGGGGCAGACCTCGCGCTCCAATCGACACGGCCCCCGACCCGGCGGCGACCCACCCGCCACGGTCAAGGAGTACATCGGGGGACTGCTCCTCGGGACGGTGAGCCTGATCGACCTCCCGACCGGGGACAAACTTGAGGAAACCCTCAAGCTCTGGACCGCCCGGACCTACGCCGGCATGCCCGCCGCAGCCACCTCCGCCCCCCCTGCTCTCGCGGCCGGGCATCCGATCCCGGCTCGAATCGGCCTCCCGACCCCGATCCAGCACGTGGTGTACATCATCAAGGAGAACCGCACCTACGACCAGGTCCTGGGGGACATGCCCCAGGGCCGGGGCGACCCCACCCTCTGCCTCTTCCCGGAGTCCGTCACCCCCAACCACCACAAGCTGGCGCGGGAGTTCGTCCTGCTGGACAACTTCTACGTCGAGAGCGAGGTGAGCGCCGACGGCCATGAATGGACCGTCGGGGCCTACGCGACCGATTTCGTCGAAAAGCTCTGGCCCATGAGCTACGGGCACAACCAGCTCAAGAAATACACCTACCCCGCGGAGGGGAACTTCCAGATCGCCATTCCCGCGGGCGGCTACCTCTGGGATTGCGCGCGGGAGGCCGGGGTGACCTACCGGAGCTACGGGGAGTTTGTCTCCAACGCCAAGACCAACACCCAGCCCGCCACCTCCCGAGTGGCGGCGCTCCGGGATCACTTCGACCCCTGGTACCGGTCGTTCGACATGGACTATCCCGATGCCAAGCGGGCCGACCGGTTCCTCTCGGAGCTCCGGCGGTTCGAGGGCCTGGGGGAGATGCCCCGCCTGCAGATCCTCCGTCTCCCGAACGACCACACGGCCGGGGCCTCGGAGGGGAAACCAACCCCCACCGCATACGTCGCGGACAACGACGCCGCCCTGGGACGGGTGGTCGAGGGGATCACGCGATCCCGGTTCTGGGCCACCACCGCGATCTTCATCGTCGAGGATGACGCCCAGAACGGCCCCGACCACATCGACGCCCATCGCACCATCGCCTACGCCCTCAGCCCGTACATCCGCCGGGGCAGCGTCGATTCCACCATGTACTCCACGGCGAGCATGCTGCGGACCATCGAGCTCATCCTGGGAATGCGCCCGATGTCGCAGTTCGACGCCCTGGCCCGTCCCATGTTCCACTGCTTCGTCCCGACCCCCGACCTGCGGCCGTACGAGGCCGTGGGTCCCAAGGTCGACCTCCACGAAAAAAATACCAAGCACGCCTGGGGGGCCCGGGAGTCAGGCCGGATGAACTTCGCCCGGGAGGACGCGGCCGACGACCTCCGCCTGAACGAGATCGTCTGGCGGTCGGTCAAAGGCCCCCGCTCGCCGATGCCTCCCCCGACCCGATCCGGGTTCGTCCTCGTGAGGAAGGAGCGCGACGGGGATGACTGACCGCCTCACGACCCACCCTTGACCTGCGTGCATCGATGATCCCACTTGAAGAGGCCCGGGAGCGGATTCTTTCCAAGCTCACCCCACTCCCCGCGGAGCGCATCGCAGTCGTCGACTCCGTGGGTCGATGGTCCGCCGGCGGAGTGGTGGCAAAGGTCGACCTTCCGGGGTTCGATAACTCCGCCATGGACGGGTACGCGGTGCGATCCGCGGACCTGACCCGTGCGACCTCCGAGTCACCCGGACGCTTGAGGGTCGTGGGGCGAATTGCCGCGGGGGACCAGGGCGATGGGGTTGAGGCGGGTCCAGGGGAGTGTGTCCGGGTGTTCACCGGTTCCCCCCTGCCCCGCGGAACCGATTCCGTGGTGATGCAGGAGGAGACCGAAGCGGATCCATCCGACCCGTCGCTCCTGCTCGTGCGGGAGGGGGTCAAACCGTGGGAGAACATCCGCCTGAAGGGAGAGGACACGCGTGCGGGGGCGCAACTCCTGGGTGAAGGGGATCGGGTCACTCCGGGCTCCCTCGGGTGGATGGCGGCAACCGGGGTGGCGGACCTTCTGGTGCATCGTCGTCCGCGGATCGCCCTGATCGCCACCGGAAACGAGCTGCTGGAGCCGGGGGCCGCCCCCGCGCCCGGATGCATCTATGAGAGCAACAGGGCAACCCTCGCGGCGGCGCTCTCGAGCTCGGGGGCCGAGGTCCTGATTCATCCCCTCCTGCCGGATCGGAAGGAGCAGATCACCCGCGCCCTGAGTGAAGCCCTCTCCGGGGCCGACCTGCTGATCACCACCGGCGGGGTCTCGGTGGGAGAGCTGGACCTGCTCAAGGAGGCGTTTGAATCGATCGGGGGGCGGACCGAGTTCTGGAAGGTCGCGATGAAGCCCGGGAAGCCATTCACCTGCGGAACCTGGAACGGGAAGCTCTGGTGCGGCCTCCCAGGCAACCCGGTCTCAGCCTATGTGACGTTTCTCCTCCTGGCCCGCCCGGCGGTGCTCCGGCTCGCGGGGGCAAGGGAGGTGGGGCTCGTGTCGAGCTGGGGGGAGCTCACGGAGGAGGTGGTGAACGCCGGCGACCGACGCCATTTCATGCGGGTGATGCAGGACCCGCAGGGCCGCGTCCGAAGCGCCGGCATGCAGGCCTCCCACTCCCTTGGGTCCCTGGCCCAAGCCA
This sequence comes from Verrucomicrobiales bacterium, assembly GCA_003452185.1. GTDB lineage: Bacteria > Verrucomicrobiota > Verrucomicrobiia > Limisphaerales > UBA11320 > UBA11320. Next base: position 6,457 of record DMJJ01000269.1, read on the forward strand.
ACGGGCTCCTCGACCTCGCCCCGGGCACCCGGCTTGTCCGAGGAACCCCGGTTCAGATCCTGCGTTTCCCCTGACACATTCCCCATCCCAACACGACAGCAGGAGGGTTTTGTTAGGTTCGATGGAAATCTGGCACCGTGGACACTTCCCGGTTGAGGAAGCACCCTATTTGGAGGCAGGCTAAATCAAGCACGGACCTTTGTTTCAGGACCCTGGGGCGGCAGCAGTGTGTAAGTGCACGAAACATTTTCTGGTCATCCTGATCGCCGGATTCGCGATCGGTTCGCGAGCAGTTGCGGGGTACGGAATCGGTGTCACCTCCCCTCCTGAGTTCGCCGCCACGCTGGATGGCAATGCTGCGTTCGAAGCGCGATTCTTCGCTGCCCACTTTCAGCAGGTTTTCCCCGCCTCCGAATTTGGTGCCCTCCCACCTCGCGGGGCACTCTTGCGAACGATTACGTACTACCAAGATCCCCTTGGTCCTGTGTACCCGCCCAAGGACGGGTTTGGTGGGGTGGAGATTCGCGTCTCGACCGTCACCCGAGACGGCTCAAGCCTGAGCCCGGTGTTTTCTGAGAACTTGGGACTCGATGATTTTGAACTGATTCGACCCGGCGACCTGCATTCCCTCGGGCGAGGGATTGACCTTTCGAGCAGCAGTGACGGGTTTCTCTATGATCCGGCCAAGGGAAATCTGCTCTTGGACGTGCGAGGGCTGGCTCTACCCTTTATTGTCGATGGATTTACAAGCGACCACCCGACTTCTGTTTGGCAACTCCGCGGCGATGGTTCGCTCCCGGCGGGGAAGTTGACTGTCAACGGACTCGTCACCGGCTTCGGTTTCTGGGTGGTACCTGAACCCGGCGTTGGTTTACTCACCACCACGGGCCTGGTGTGCCTTGCAGCTCTCCGACGGGTTGACCGCATGCCCCGGCTGGTGTCGGATCGCGGATAGGCTTCCGTTGTGAGGAATAAAGCTCGATACCTCTTGGTGATCAACTACGCGATGGCCATAGCCGTGTGCCTGTGGGCGCTCTTCGGAGAGCTGATGCGGGCTAAGTGGCTCGAATCGCGAGCGCGGCAAGCTGTCACTCAGCATTGCGTGAAAGCGGGACTCCTTGTCACCGGCATCCAATCTGCGCGATTCACTCCTGGCACTTGGACGGTGGTACTTACCAACGGCAGTAGAGACGAATGGTACTTCGGCAGCCCACCGGCACCGCTGGCAACGTATGAGATAGGCCTTTCGAAGGATGGGCGTTCTCGGTGGGTTAAGGTTCACTAGCCCTCTGAGGAGGCCCTATGAAACATCGAGTCATCACTTACCTTATTCCCTGGTTTGGGGCGGCCGTTGCGGTGGTATCCAAGGTGCATCTCGCCTCCACAACACCGCCGATACCCAGATCAGCCATCGTTGAGATTGCGAGAACGGAGCTGCCGACGCTTATCCAAGCGGCCTACGGTCGCCCCCCTGACCCAACCCGGCCATGGGACGTCGCCACGGCCGAACTTTCCGCGGATACACTTGAGATCGATTACACTTGGGAGCGGAGAGACGGGACCGCCTCCGGGACGAGCACCCTTTCCCTTACCCCATAACGCGCCCAACCCAGGTTCTCCCACACCCCAAAGGGGTCAGTTCTCACACCCCAAAGGGGTCAACACCCCAAAGGGGTCAGTTCTTGTTATTGACAACAAAGTGCCCGCAGATCAGTTGTTCCGAATGGCCCGCAGGGTGCGTATCGAGTACGAAGGAGCAATCTATCATGTGATGAGCCGGGGAGACCGCAAGGAGCCGATCTTCAGGGGGGACGCGGATCGCAAACTTTTCCTGAAGACCCTCGGAGAAGCGTGTGGGAAGACCGGATGGTGGATCCATTCGCTCACACTGATGAATAACCATTTTCACCTGGTCGTGGAGACGCCCGGAGCGAATCTCGTCGCCGGCATGAAGTGGCTGTTGGGGACCTACACAACCCGCTTCAACCGGCGCCACAAGCTCACTGGGCACCTCTTTGCGGGACGGTACAAGGCACTCGTCGTAGACGGATCCGGGAATGGTTACCTCAAGACAGTGTGCGACTATGTGCATTTGAATCCATCGCGGGCGCGGTTGGTCAAGCCCGAGCAACCGCTGAAAGAGTACCGGTGGAGCAGTTGGCCGTGGTACCTGGGGGCACCGTCGCGACGGCCGGACTGGTTGCGGGTCGAGCGACTGATGGGAGAACACGGGATCCCGCGCGACAGTAATGCCGGGCGCAGGGAGTTGGAGCGAAGGATCGAGGCGCAGCGGGTAGCAGAGGCGACGGGGAGCTACCGGTCGATTCGTCGCGGATGGTGCCTGGGAGGGGAGGATTTTCGTCGGGAATTGCTGGGGCAACCGAGCACACGGCTTGGAGCGGAGCACTACGGGACGGAGCGGCGGGAGGCCGAGGTCGTGCGGGCTGAGCGGATCGTCAAGGAGGAGCTGCGGCGGCGAGAAATGAGGGAGGCCGATCTCCCGAGGACGGGCAAGGGGGATCGGAGGAAGGTGGAGATCGCGGCCCGGCTGCGAGCGGAAACGACGCTGAGTGTGGCGTGGATAGCGACACGGCTCGGGATGGGAAGCCGGGCGTACCTAAATCACTTGTTGTGGAAGCGGCGAAGGCATTCCGACCCACTGACTAGACAATAACAAGAACTGACCCGAATGGCAGTCACGTTCCTCCGCCCCCTCAACCACACCAGCACGCCGGAGGCAATCGTCAGGAAGAGCGCGCTCATTGGCTCTGGGACCGTCTCAAACCTGAAATTCACTGGGTACAAGCGCTGGCATAGTTCGAAGCCGGTGCAGAAAGGGCGGTCCGGCGGTGCGAGCTCCGCGCCCACGCCCGTGCCGCCTGCCGAGTACTGAAAGAGCTGGCTGGAAAAAACCCCGTCGACGGGCGTGAGCGACGCATCAGGGTCGCTCTGGGAATAGCGCGTTCCGAACAGGAAGCCTTGACCCGGCTGCAGGACGAACGGAATGATGTCGACAAAGCGGTATCCGTCCACGAACGGTTGACCGGTCCCCGCCGGCACCACTCCGCTGTAGAATTGGTTCCAATCCCCGAGCCGGGTGCCCGGACTCCAGAGCGCGAACTCATGGGCTGAGGCAAGTCCATCCCCTGCGACGTCGTAGATTCCGATCTGAGTGACGCGGAGCGGTGAGGCGGTCGACAATACCGCGGTGCCCCAACCAAAAGTGTCGCCCGAGAATGGCCCCAACAGGGGAGCGGTTTTCGTAGGAAGAAACGCGGTAATCCCTTGGCCTAAGCTTACCATCGCTGAGGCTAGGATCAGCCACCCACTCAGAGCGCAACCTTGGAGGGTCGTCGCACCGCCGACCCAACGTGGAAGGAGGCAGACACCCCTCGTCCAGTACGAGTAGGTCTGAAGCTGGCAACGTTGTGAAGGTGTCATGGCGTGAAAGGGGTTCGAGACTGACCGGCAAAGGTTCGAAGCACATTGTGAGTGAGCTGTTTCGCTACCGAACTGGTCCTATCACCCAGAAGGGTCGTTCCGTAAGGGGCGTGTCATGCAAAACCAATTATGA
>DMJJ01000383.1:0-3583 GCA_003452185.1 Verrucomicrobiales bacterium
CCCCCCTCCCCCCTGGGGGGACTCCCTGCCCCACCCCCACCCCTGCGCGGACCACTGCGCCGCCGTTAGTCGCATCCCCCCCCGAGGGCCAACCTACTCCCGAGGCCGCCATGCCTCGGAAACGCCCGGTCCCCACCAGGCCTTCCCTACCCCTCCCCTCTCCCTCATCCTCATTCATACTTGACTGAACAGTAAACAATACTAGGTTAAGCGAACTGGGACGCCGTGAGCCGATGACGTTGAGGGGTGGCAAGCCCCCCCGGGAAGCGCGGGCGGAAGGGACCCTGGAAACGCCGGTATGGATGATCGATGCGGATGACCCGATTCAGTCTAGCCTGATATGGCCCGAACCTCCGATGCACGTGAGCGCCTGCTGGAAGCTGCCCTTGAGCTGATCTGGACCAGCAGCTATGGGGCGGTGAGTGTGGACGACATCTGTGAGCGGGCCGGGGTCAAGAAGGGGAGCTTCTACCACTTCTTCGAATCGAAGGCCGAGCTTGCGCTGCAGGCCTACGACGCCCATTGGAGCGAGATTCAAACGAAGCTCGACGCCGTCTTCTCCCCGCAGACGCCCCCCCTGGCCCGGCTGGAAAACTGGTGCCAGGCGGTGTACGAGGACCAAAAGCAGCGATTCCTTGAGTCCGGGCGTGTCTGCGGGTGTCCGTTTGCGAACGTCGGCTCCGAGCTCAGCACCCTGGACGAGCGGCTCCGGCGAAAATCGCTCGAAATGCTGGAGCGGGGCTCCCGCTATCTTGAGTCGGCCGTGGCCGAGGGGGTCCGACTCGGCCAGATCCCGGCCGTCGATCCGAAAGCCGCCGCCCACGAGATCTACGCCCTCTTCATGGGCCAGATGCTCCAAGCCAAGCTGGCCAACAATCCCGAAACCCTCCGCGACCTCGGCCCCCAAGTCCTCAAGCTCCTCCGCTCCCGCGCGGTGGCATAACCCGCTTTCCCCAATCTGGCGAACAACCTCAACCCCTCTCATCCAAACCATGAACCAACCAGTCAACTATATCGATCGACAGGACTTGGCGGGAAGCCATCCAGCGCCTCGGCACTCGGCAGGAAGGGTTGGTGCATCGGCTCTTTTTGGCCTGTTGGGGTTGCTGGCCGGGGGGGTGGGGTGTGCGCCTCACGGTCCGGGGGCTGGTGCCGCCGGGGGGCCGATGCCTCCGCCGCCCACGGTGACGGTGGCCGCGGTGGAGCAACGCGAGTTGACGGAGCACGAGCAGTTCACCGGGCGGATTGACGCCGTGGAGACGGTCGAGGTGCGGCCCCGGATCAGCGGGCACATGCAGGAGGTGCGCTTCCGGTCCGGGCAGCTGGTGAACAAGGGGGATGTCCTCTTTGTCATCGATCCCCGGTGGCAGCAGGCGGCGCTTGAGGCCGCCGAGGCCGAGCTGGCCCGGGCGAAATCCCGCTTCGCCACCACGGAGCGGGAGGCGAAGCGGGCGGAGAGCCTCCTGGCCGACAAGGCGGTCTCCACGGAGGAGGTCGAAGCCCGTCGATCCAAGCTCTCCGAGGCTCGCTCACAGCTCATGGCGGCGCAGGCCGCAAGGAACACCGCCGCCCTCGACCTGGGGTTCACCGAGGTCAAGGCTCCCATCTCGGGCCGCGTCAGCCGCGCCCTCGTGACCCCCGGGAACTACGTCACCGGGATCCCGGGGGGCAACACCCTCCTCACCACCATCGTCACGCTCGATCCGGTCTACGTCTACACCGACATCGACGAGGGGACGCTGCTCCGCATCACCCGGCTGCAGCGCGAAGGAAAGCTCCTCACCGAGGGGGGCGGGATCCCGGTCGAGGTTGGCCTCAGCGACGAGGAGGGGTATTCGGCCCGTGGAACGGTGGAGTCGTTTGACAACCACCTGAATCCCTCCACCGGGAGCCTTGTCCTTCGCTCCACGATCCCGAACCCCGACGGTCGGTTCGTGCCGGGCCTCTTCGCCCGCCTCCGCCTTCCCGTCAGCGAGCGGAAGCCGGTGCTCCTGGTGAGCGACCGGGCGATTGGCACCGACCAGAGCCAGAAGTTTGTCCTGACCCTTTCCGCCACCAACACGGTGGAGTACAGGCCGGTGAAAATCGGCTCCCTCATCGATGGAAACCGGGTCATCGCCGAGGGGCTCAGGCCTGGGGAACAGGTCGTCGTGAACGGCGCCTCCCGGGTGCGCCCTGGAATGCCTGTCACCCCCGAGCGGGCCAAGGCGGAGGCGGGAACCTCGAAACCGACCGCCGCGCTCCGCTGAGGGGCCCGTCCCCCGCCCCCTCATCGACGCTCCACTCAACCACGCCAACGACCCAAACACACGCGCATGAACTTCTCGCACTTCTTCATCCGCAGGCCGATCTTTGCCGGGGTGCTCTCGATTGTGGTCTTCCTCCTGGGGCTCATCTCGATGCGCCTCCTCCCGATCAGCGAGTACCCCGAGGTCACCCCTCCGACCATTGTGGTGATGGCCACGTATCCCGGCGCCAACCCGCGCATCATCTCCGAGACCGTGGCCGCGCCGCTGGAGCAGGCGGTCAACGGGGTGGAGAACTCGCTCTACATGTTCTCCCAGGCGACGAGCGACGGGGTGATGACCCTCACCGTGACGTTCAAGCTTGGGACCGACATCGACAAGGCCCAGCTGCAGGTGCAGAACCGGGTCTCCCAGGCCCTGCCGAAGCTCCCCGAGGATGTGCGACGGCTGGGCGTCACCACCACCAAGCAATCGCCTGATCTCACGATGGTCGTCCACCTCTTCTCCCCCAACAAGCGGTACGACGACATCTACATCCGCAACTACGCCACCCTTCAGGTGAAGGACGTCCTGGCCCGGCTTCCCGGGGTTGGGTCCGTGCAGCTCTTCGGATCGGGGGACTACGCCATGCGGGTCTGGCTGGATCCGAACAAGGTCGCGGCCCGCAACCTGACGGCCAGCGACATCGTCGCCGCCATCCGGGAGCAGAACGTGCAGGTGGCCGCGGGGGCCATCGGCAAGCAGCCGGTCGGGCGCCCCGTCGACTTCGAGGTCCAGATCACGGCCAAAGGCCGCCTCCTGAACGAGCAGGAGTTTGGTGAGATCATCGTCAAAAACGGCGACTACGGCGAGAAGACCCGCCTCCGGGACGTCGCGCGCATCGAGCTGGGGGCCTCCGGCTATGCCCTCCGCTCCCTCCTCAACAACAAGACCGCGGTGGCGATCCCGATCTTCCAGTCCCCGGGCGCCAACGCCATCCGTCTGTCCGACGATGTGCGGCACGCCATGGAGGCCCTGAAGAAAACGTTTCCCGAGGGGATCGACTACTCCGTGGTGTACGACCCGACGGTGTTCGTCAGGAACTCGATCAAGGCGGTGGTGAAGACCCTCCTCGAGGCGATCCTCCTGGTGGTGGTGGTCGTGATCCTGTTTCTCCAAACCTGGCGGGCCTCGATCATCCCCCTGGCTGCCGTGCCCGTCTCCCTGGTTGGAACCTTCGCGGTGATGCACGCCTTCGGGTTCAGCATCAACGCCCTTTCCCTCTTCGGCCTCGTGCTTGCGATCGGGATCGTGGTCGATGACGCCATCGTGGTGGTGGAGAACGTGGAGCGGAACAT